>JAURGL010000148.1 GCA_030833825.1 Vulcanococcus sp. SFB_649D_100_25
GTGGTCTTTGCCCTGCGGCAGGCCGGTGATGGGGTGGTGGATCTCAGTGCCCGGAACCTGGCCATGAGCACGGCGATGGTCCTGCACCACCAGCGCAGTGGTGACGCAGGGCAGCAGGCGGGATCGGAGCGCGTTCAGACCCGCTGCACCGAATTGCTGCGCCTCCTCGAGCCGGAAGCGGTGAAGCAGCGCCTCGAAACCCTGCTTCAGGGCACGCAGGGGAAGGGCGAAGACGTGGCCTTCCTCGATCGCTGGGGCTACGACGCAGAGCAGAGAGCCTCGATTGCCGATGCGGTGCTGGCGGTGGCGGAGGCCTAATGCTCCGCGGCAGTGCCCCTTGATCTGTACAGACCGTACGAATTAAAGGGGCACGGCTGCGACCTCCATCCCCCCGGGCTGCGGGCATCAAAAAAGCACCCCCGTGGGGGTGCTTGAGGCTGATCAGTGAGTCCTGCTCAGATCAGTCGCGGCGACCGCCACCGTTGAGGGCGATCACCAGACGCAGGATGAAGATGAACAGGTTGATGTAAGTGAGGTACATCCCCAGGGCCCCGGCCAGGTACTGGTCATCCCGGTAGGTGCGGGGCATGGTGTAGAAGTCGACGAAGGCGGCGCCCACGAAGATCACGGTGCCGAAGCCGGCGATCAGCAGCTCCATCCCGCCCATGCCGAAGCCAGGCACGAAGATGCCGCCCACGATCTGGACGAGCATGGCGATCACCAGGCCGAGGATCCCCAGGCCCACAACGCCGCTGAGGGCCTGACCGACGCTGTCGCTCATGCGGCGCCCCATCACCGAGGCGGCCACAAAGGTGATCCCGGTGGCGAGGGCTGCGGTGCCGATGGCGCCGATCCCTGCGGTGCCGATCGCCAGGGCGACGATCCCGCTGAGGGTGAAGCCCGTGAGCAGGCTGTAGGCCGACAGCAGGGGCAGGGCCGTGCTGTTGTTCCCCTTCATGGCCACGTTCTGGGCCACAAAGAAGAGGATGAAGTTGCCGATCAGGGCAACCCAGAACAGGGGCATGAAGCCGGCGGGGTTGCTGGCCAACAGGGCCAGACCACCCATGACGCCACCGGCGGTGAGCACCATGCCGCCACCCACGTAGGGCAGGGCTTTGTTCACCACATTGGGCCCCACAAGCGCGCTGGATTGCGCCTCGCGGATGGCCTCCTGGAAATTGCTGCTGGCCGGCATGGCACAGGGGAAGACTGTCCTCATCCTGCCAGCGATCTCCCGATGGTGCGTTGAACAGGGGTGTGGATCCCCCGACTAACGGCCCCGGGATGCATCGCGGCTGGCGTAGGCCGTCACCAGCCTCTGCACCAAGGGATGCCGCACCACATCGGAGGCGGTGAGCCGGCAGATGGCGATCCCCTCGACCCCCTCGAGCACCTGGGCAGCTTCGATCAGTCCGCTGAGCTGCCCCTGGGGAAGGTCGATCTGGGTGGGGTCCCCGGTGACCACCATCCGGGAGCCCTCCCCCAGGCGGGTGAGGACCATCCGCATCTGGGCGGGGGTGGTGTTCTGGGCTTCATCGAGGATCACAAAGGCATCAGCCAGGGTGCGGCCGCGCATGTAGGCCAGGGGGGCCACCTCGATCACATTTTTTTCGATCAGGGCTGCGGTGCGCTCCTGCCCCAAGAGGGTGTGCAGGGCGTCATAGAGGGGACGCAGGTAGGGATCCACCTTTTGCTGTAGATCCCCGGGCAGAAATCCCAGGCGTTCCCCGGCCTCAACGGCCGGTCGGGTGAGGATCAGGCGCTCCACGCGCCGTTCTTGCAGGGCCCGCACCGCCTGAACCGCCGCCAGGAACGTTTTCCCGGTCCCGGCGGGACCGAGGGCGAAGGTGAGGTCGTGCCGCTCAATCGCTTCGACGTAGGCCTTCTGTTTGAGGGTGCGAGGTCGCAGGAGCTTTCCGCTCTGGCTGCGGGCCAGGACCTGCTTGCCCAGTTGCTGATGCTCCTCGCCGCGCCCGGTGTCGAGGGCGGTGAGGGCGGTCTGCACATCCACCTGGGTGACCCCCTGCCCCTCCTGCCAGATCGGGCGCAGCAGTTCCACCAGGGCCGCGGCCCGCTCCAGCTGGTTCGGGCGTCCGCGCAGTTGCACAGACAAACCCCGCAACACCAGAGAGGCACCAGTCAGGGCTTCCAGGCGATGCAGGGTTGATTCCGCCTCTCCGGCCAGGGCCATGGCGGCATCCTGGTCGGGGAGGTCGATGCTGAATGTGGTGAGGCTGTCAGCCTCGGGCATGGGCTGAGGCCTCAGGCTTCAGCGGCGTCTTCAGCGGGTGCTTCGGCAGCAGCAGCAGCGGCTTCAGCGGCGGCGGCAGCCTCAGCGGCCTTGGCTGCTGCAGCTTCTTTCGCAGCCTGCTTGGCAGCGGCTTCACGGGCGACGGCTTGCTTCTGCTGGCCAACCACCACGGAGGGGCGCACGCTCTTCTCCACCAGGCCGCCGCGCTCGAGCAGGGTCAGGACGGTGTCGGTGGGCTGGGCGCCCTGGGCGAGACGAGCCCGGATGGCCTCGGTGTTGAGGCGGGTCTCCTTGGTGCGGGGGTTGTAGAAACCCAGCTCCTCCAGGGGACGTCCATCGCGGCGCGAGGTGCTGTTGCAGGCCACCAGGCGGAAGCTCGCTTCCCGCTTCTTACCGAACCGCTTCAGGCGGAGCTTGATCATTGTGGCCTTGCCTTCTTGACTGGATAAAAGGCGGGATTCACGGGGAATCTCGCGCAAACGACAACAATACTCTCTGGGGTGGCGCCCCCTCAGAGTTCGCCGAATCCCTTGCGCTTCTTGGCGGGTTTCGGGGGGCGGGGCATCCCGCCGCCGCCCCGGCCTGGCATGCCGGGCATTCCAGGCATCCCGCCGCCCATGCCAGGCATTCCGGGCATCCCGGGGAAGCCACCCATCCCGGGCATCCCGGGCATGCCGCCGCCGCGGGTCATCTGCTGCATGAAGCCCCGCATCTGCTGGAAGTTCTGCAGCACCTTGTCCACATCCGCGGAGGTGTGGCCGCTGCCGCTGGCGATGCGGCGCCGGCGGGTGGGGTTGGCGGCCAGGAGATCCGGGTCGCGCCGCTCGGCCTCCGTCATCGAGCTGATCATCGCCTCGATCTTCTTGAGCTGCTCTTCGCCCTGCTTGAGCATCCCGTCATCGATCTTGTTCATCCCCGGGATCAGCTTCATCAGGCCCCCGAGGGATCCCATGCGCTTGATCAGGCGCATCTGCTGGACGAAGTCCGAGAAGTCGAAGGTGGCTTCCTGGAGCTTCTGCTGCATCTTGGCCACGTCGGCCAGCTCCACCTCCTTCTGGGCCTTCTCCACCAGGGTCAGGACGTCGCCCATCCCGAGGATCCGGCTGGCCATCCGCTCGGGGTGGAAGGGCTGCAGCGCCTCCACCTTCTCCCCGGTGCCGATGAACTTGATCGGGGCGCCGCTCACCTTGCGGATCGAGAGGGCGGCACCACCGCGGGAGTCGCCGTCGAGCTTGGTGAGGACAGCCCCGGTGATGCCCACCTGATCGTGGAAGGCCCGGGTGAGTTCGGCTGCTTCCTGGCCGATCATCGAATCCACCACCAGCAGCACCTCATCGGGCTGCACGGCTTCGCGGATCCGCACCATCTCCTCCATCATCGAGGTGTCGATCTGGAGGCGGCCAGCGGTGTCCACCAGCACCGTGTCGAAGCCCTCGGCCTTCGCCTTGGCGATGCCGGCCGCG
>JAURGL010000149.1 GCA_030833825.1 Vulcanococcus sp. SFB_649D_100_25
CGCTAGCAATGCCAGCGCCGCCTACATGGGCGGTTGGATGAACGCCATCAACGACGGTGGCAACGATCTGTTCCTGCAGATCGGCCCTGGTGACTTCCTGGTGCACCACGCCATCGCCCTGGGTCTGCACACCACCACCCTGATCCTGGTGAAGGGTGCCCTGGATGCCCGTGGTTCCAAGCTGATGCCCGACAAGAAGGACTTCGGCTACTCCTTCCCCTGCGACGGCCCCGGCCGTGGCGGTACCTGCGACATCAGTGCCTGGGACGCCTTCTATCTGGCTGTCTTCTGGGCCCTGAACACCGTGGGTTGGCTCACCTTCTACTGGCACTGGAAGCACCTCGCCATCTGGCAGGGCAACGTGGCTCAGTTCAACGAATCCAGCACCTATCTGATGGGCTGGTTCCGCGACTACCTGTGGCTCAACTCCTCTCAGCTGATCAACGGTTACAACCCGTTCGGCACGAACAACCTCGCCGTCTGGGCCTGGATGTTCCTGTTCGGTCACCTGATCTGGGCCACCGGCTTCATGTTCCTGATCTCCTGGCGCGGTTACTGGCAGGAACTGATCGAGACCATCGTCTGGGCTCACCAGCGCACTCCGCTCGCCAACCTGGTGGGCTGGCGCGACAAGCCTGTGGCTCTCTCGATCGTTCAGGCCCGTGTGGTTGGTCTGGCTCACTTCACCGTGGGCTACTTCGTGACCTACGCCGCCTTCCTGATCGCCTCCACCTCAGGCAAGTTCGGCTGATGCAGCGCGGCTGATCCATCAGCCGCCTCCCCATCACCCTTGCCCTCTTCGAGGGACGTCTTCAGCCTCCGGCCCGAGCCGGGGGCTTTTTTTGGCTCAGCGTTGATCTGGGCGGCCAGCCAGCAGCCAGGCGGCAATGCCCACCACCAACCACGGCAGAACCTTCAATTCGAGCAGTTGCGTGAGCGCATGCACAGCCGGCTCCAGTAGCCACTGGTTCAAGCCCAGCAATAAGGCGAGCAGCAGGATCAGAGCCGTCACTCGGCTAATGAGCTGCAGTTGAGATTTGCGGGCATCACAGCACCGGTGCGAAGCAGTTTCCAGTGGCCGTTGGGCTCCCACTCGATCACGGTGCTGCCCTGCCCGGATGGGGCTGGCCACGGCACCGGCCCCAGTTGCGCCACTTCTGGAAAGCGCAGGGCGGCTTCCTGGTGATCCAGGCAAGCGGGCTCTCCTGAACGGTTGGCGCTTGTGGTGGCCAGGGGTCCGCTGAGCTGCAGCAGTTCCCGCGCCTCATCGCTGCTGGGAATGCGCAGGCCCAGCGTTGTGCCGCCAGGGTTTAGGAGCTCGAGCCATTCGCCCTTGGCGGGAAGCACCAGCGTGAGAGCTCCAGGCCAGTAGCGCTCAGCCAGCTCCTGCCAAGCCGCTTCGATTGGCAGGCCGAGGCAGGTCCATAAGGGTTCGATCTCCGCGGCCATCAGGATCACCGGTTTGTTCCGCGGGCGCTGCTTCAGCGTCCAGAGCAACTCGGCTGATGCCGGCTGGGTGGCCAGGGCCGGGAGGGTGTCGGTGGGGAAGATCGCGGCCTCACCGGCCTGCAGTTTCTCGGCGAGTTCGCTAGGGCTGCAGGCAGGGGGCATGGCTGGCTGAAGGGTTGCAGTGAAGGCGAGGGCTCAGCTTGGGCGTTGGGCGCAGGCGAAGCGTTTCACTCCTTCCAGATCGAAGTGGGCCGCAGCGTTGCTGAGCCCGTTTTGGCGCAGTAACGCCACAGCTGCCTCGCTTTGATCGTGGTGATGCTCGAGCAGCAGCCACCCCCCTGGAGCGAGTGCGGCTGCGGCTCCATGGGCGATCGCTCGGATCGCATCCAGTCCATCGCTGCCGCCGTGGAGCGCCAGCTCAGGCTCGTGATCGCGCACCTGTGGATCCAGCGCTCGCCACACGTCGGTGGGGATGTAGGGCGGGTTTGACACCACCAGATTCAGGCTTCCCAAGCAATCACCCAGGGGCTCCCACCAGCTGCCCTGGCGCAGTTGCACGGCCTGGCCCAGGGGATCCCCACCCAGATTGCGCTTTGCCAACGCCAGGGCATCGGCTGATTGATCCACAGCCCAGCCTTCGCTCTCAGGCCAGGCTCGGGCTAGGGCTAGGGCGAGGCAACCGGATCCGGTGCCCAGATCCGCCCAGCGCAGCGGCGTTCCCCTTTCGGGGAGCTCGACCAGCGCCTCGGCCAGATCCACCAGCAGCTCTGTTTCCTGCCTGGGAATCAAGGCCCCTGGTTGCACGGCCAGTTCGAGATCACGCCACGGGCAACGGCCCACGAGGTATTGCAGTGGCGTTTTGCTTTGAAGGTGTTGCTGCCAAAGCTGCTCGAGCCGGCTGAGGGGGGCCGCTAGCTCCACCGATCGCTCCGGGTGGAGCCAGAGCTGTTGCAGGGTTTGCCAAGAAAGGCCGCCTTCCAGATCGAGCAGCCAATCCAATGCACTGGCTTCGCCACCGGCTTGCAGTTGCTCGCGGCGCCACGCCAGGAGCTCAGCTGCGGCCAAGTTGCTCACCATGGTCCAACGTTAGGAAGCGGTGGGTTCAGCAGGGCCGCCACCACAGCCCTGGCTCGCTGCGCAACACGCCCGCTAGCTCCAGCCGCAAGAGCCGTTCGCTCAGGGAGCCGGGGTTGATGCGCAAGCGATCGCAGAGTTGATCGAGGGAGGCTCCAGCCCCAAGCGCTCCGAGCAGCGCCGCTTCTCGCTGTAGCAGGGTGGCGTGCGCTGGAGTGTCCTGCTCCTGGGACCTTGGCCGCAGGGGCCCCGCCCCCAGGCTGTTGATCAGATCCATCGGGCTGAGCAGCGGCGTGCCCCCCTGGCTGAGCCAGCGATTGCTGCCCGCCGCACTCACCCGTGCCGCATCCGCTGGCACCACCCACACCGGCAGGCCCAGCTCCCAGGCCAACTGGGCTGAGTGCAGAGCCCCACTGGCCACCGGACACTCCACCAGCACCACCGCCTGAGCCAGCCCCACCTGCAGCCGATTGCGCAGCGCGAAATGCCCCGCTCGCCCTGGGGTGCCCTCCGCCAGCTCACTGATCAACAGGCCACGCTCAGCAACAGCCCCCTGCAGTTCCGTGTGATGGCGTGGGTAGACCCGATTCAGCGGCGTGCCCAACACGCCCACCGGCTGCCCGCCCGCTTCCAGGCACCCCTGATGAGCGGCGGCATCAATGCCTTCAGCCAGGCCGCTCACCACGGGCCAACCCGCCTCCGCCAGGGCGCGGCCGATCATCCGAGCCATGGTGCTGCCATGCCTGGAGGGCCGGCGGGTGCCCACCACCGCCACCGCTTGGCTTTCCCAGAGTGCGGGCCACAGCGAGCCCCGCCCACGCCAGAACAGCTGCAACGGCGGCCGTTCCAGCTCCAGCAATGCCGGCGGGAAGGCGTCGTCGTCGGGGAGCAGCAGCCCTGGCGGGGCCCACTGACGCCGTTGGCTTGGGCTGGGCGGCTGGTGGATCGGCAGCTCTCCATGTTCACTGCGATAGCGGTGGATCCCCTCGAGCTCCCGCGGGCTGAGGCGGGTGTGCCCCCCCAGGGCATGGCTGAGTTCC
>JAURGL010000014.1 GCA_030833825.1 Vulcanococcus sp. SFB_649D_100_25
CTCGGGATAGTGTCTAGTCCGCCACTCAAGAGCGTCTGTATTTGCAAGAAAGGCCTGAGGTGGTCGCCGATAAAAATCGACTGCGTTTCACTCCAAAACCCACTTGATGCTGAGGCCCAGGCCAAGCTGATGAGTAGTGCTCCCGCAATCCAGCTTCCTGCTCGGCTGACGTTTGCCCAATGTCTAACCACTTGCTTCCGCCCCAGGGATCCGTTGCCAGCCGGTATGGGTGGCCCAGAGTCCCCAGATCGCCATCGCCCGCAGGTAGTGGCAGGCGCGGAAGGTATTCACCGCCGTGATCGCCTCGGGGGTGCGGAATTGCAGGCCTCCGGCGTACACCTGATGCACCACGGCGGAGGTGATCGCCAGGGCGGTCTCGGTTTCACCCATCAGGCGGTAGTAGCTGGCGATGCCGAAGTTGATGCCCGTCCAGACCTCCAGCGGGTGGGTCCCGTTGGGATCGAGGGGCGTGCCATCCCGGCGTAACCCATTGGCGACCCCCAGGGTTCCGCCTTCGAACTTCTCGAAGCAGGCTTCGCGGACCGCCTTGAGGGTGCTGCGGCTGTTGGCCTCGCTGACCACCGGTTCAAGGCCCAGGAGGCGGGCGTAGAAATCGCCGCAGAGTTGATCGGCCATCACCACGGGGGTGCCGCTCTCGGCATCGATGTCGTAGTACTCGCCGTTCCAGAGGAGCTTGTCGAAGTTGCCGCGGGATTGCTCCAGCCAGCCGCTGAACTCCCGTTGCTCTGCGGAGGTGTCGAGCCCGGTGCTGAGCTGCAGTTGCTGGGCGATCGCCAGGGCGGCCTCCAGGGCTGCGATCCAGAGGGCCCCGCAGTAGGCGCTCACCCCCTTCAGGGGCCAGTCATCAAAGGTCTGATCAGGGGCGCCGCCGTTGTCCGGCAGACCGTCGCCATTGGCATCAAAGGTTTTGAGATACCGCAGGGCCTCCACGGCAGCCGGCCAGCAGTCCGCCAGGAAGCGGACGTCTTCGCCGTTGGGGGACAGCTTGAAGGTGCGCCACACCTGCAGGACATAGTCGCTGGCCAGGTCTTTCCAGAGGTTGCAGTCCTGGTAGGCGGTGTAGTTGGTGGCATCCCAGGGGCGTTCGTTGGGGGCCCCCAGGTCGTGGGGTGTGGCTCCCTTCACCTTCCGGGCTGCTTCGACGCGGCCTTTGCCCTGGGTGAAATACCAGCCGATCGGTCGGGGGGTGGCATCGGCGGCGGGAATGGCGCGGGCGAAGCTGCGCAGAACCGCCTTGTCCAGTTCCGGCCAGAGCTGCAGGAGGGCCAGGGAGCCGTACAGCCGCACGTCCAGGCTTTCGTACCAGGCGTAGTCGAGGCACTCCAGCACCCCGAAGCGGCCCACCGGATCGTCCGAGGTGGCCGCACTCCAGAGGCTGCCGCCGCTGCAGAGGTCGTAGAGCTCGTTGAACAGGGCCATCCGCAGCGCTTCGGGCAGGTCGCTGCGCTCCAGGACCGGTTGTTGCCACTGCTGGATCTGCTCACGCCACTGCCGCCAGTTGCTGAGCCCTTCAGCGGCGATGGCCGCGGCGTTCTTGCCACTGGCCCCGAAGAAATCGGTGTAGCGGCGCAGGGCGCTGGTGCCGGTGGCAAAGGCTGTCACCGGCAGGTCCCAGCTGATCACCACTGGGATCTCCATGGTTTGGCCCGGTTCGAGCCGGCACTGGACCGCCAGGGCAGCGCTGGCAGGATCGTTAGCCCCACTGCGGCGGTTGTTGTTGCTGTTGGGGATGGATCCATCAGCACTGAAGTTGCCCCAGATCTCACGGCCATCGCCGTGGGGGTTCCAGCGGCTGCAGCGCTGGATGCTCACGCCCGGCTGCTCTGCTGTGGCGATGCACCACTGCCCCTCGCCCTCGGCAACGGGGTTGGAGACATCCCCCGAGAGAACGACTCCGCGCAGGTCGCCGTGATCAACCCAGTCGTTGCGGTGCCCATCGCTCTTGCCGATTGCTGGGGCGTAGTTGTGCTCGGGGCTCCCGTCGTCGCGGAAGTGCACCTCGGCGGAGGAGTCGGTGTTGGTGAACCAGCCGCAGGTGTTGCGCCAGCTCAGCATCAAGGAGAGGTCGAGAGGCTTGCGGCTGGGGTTGCTCAGGGTCCACACGAACACCGCCAGGGGGTAACTGGTCCGCTGGTAATCCCCGGGCAGGATCGGGCTGAAGGCTTCGCAGCTCACCGCGGCTTCGAAGACCCCCTCGTAGCGGGTCCAGCTCAGGGGGTAGCGGGCGGCGTAGGTCCCCGTGCGGCGTTCCGGTGTACTGGCGGGGTACCAGCTCCAGGCTCTCAGGGGCTCGCCCGCATCGGGGCGGGAGTCATCCCGCTCTGGTTTGACCGCCAGGGCGTGGGCTCGGCTGGTGTCTCCGTTGCGCTCAAACAGGGAGAACTGACAGTCGGGCAGTACCCCGAACCAGTGCTCTCCGCCATCGAGGTGCCAGAGGTTGAAGGAGCCGTCGGGGCCGCGGCCGAAGCAGCCGCCGCCGAAGCCCCCCAGGGGCATGCCGTGGTTCGGACCGTCGTCGAGGTTGCTGGCGTAGCGAACGGTGTAGGGCTTGTCCCAGCCCAGGCCGAAGGGGCGGCTCCAGCTGGCCTCGGGCGGCTGCCAGGCGCTTCGGTGGCGGTTGGTCCGTCCGGATCGGCGCAGCAGGGATTTCAGCGTGGAGAGGCCGAGGCGCGCCATGGGGCAGCTAATAGTGCGGCCAGCTTGTCAGAGTTGGGAGGGGTTCGCCCGTTCATTGGCTTCCTGCTCCACCAGGGCATCGAGGGTGGCGGCGGATCGGACCAGGGCCTGGTAGCGCTGCACCACCCGCCGGTTCCGCTCCAGCCATCCGCCAGGGTTGCCTTGGGCCGCGGCAAGAGAACCGCTGTTGTCGTCATCCAGCAGCTCCAGATCGCTCTGTTGGGCAATCAGCGCGACCACCAGCTCGTGGAGGCGTTGGCGGCGATCGGATGGGGACATGGCCCGCAGCAGAATGCACCCATGATCGAGGTGATCGGCACCGACGCAGGAGCTCCGGCATCGATGCCTCATGCCCAGCAACAGCTGTTGCGGGGAGCGGCGCTGGTGGCAGCCCCGCAGCGTCTGCATGCCGCGCTTAAGGCCTGGGACGGCTGGAGTGGAGCTCCCCTGCTCGCCAGTGACCAGCCGATGGAGCTGCTGGAGGCCTTGCAGGCGCATCAGGACGCGGTGGTGCTCGCCAGCGGAGACCCCCTCTGGTTCGGGATCGGCCGGATCTTGATCCAGGGCTTGGGGGTTGAGCGCCTGCGTTTTTACCCTGCCCCCTGCTCACTGCAGCTGGCCTTTGCCCGGCTGGCGCGCCCCTGGCAGAACGCCAGCTGGATCAGCCTGCACGGGCGCGAACCCGCGGCCCTGGCGAGCCGCCTGCAGCAGCGCCCCCAGGCCCTGGCTGTGCTTACTGACCCCAGTCGTGGAGGGGTGTCCCAAGTGCGGGAGATCCTGCGGGCATCAGGCCTCGAGCCGGCCTACGGGCTGTGGCTGTGTGAACGCCTCGGGCACCCGGAAGAGCGGGTGCAACGGCTGGCCCCTGTAGCGGCTCTGCCGGCGGATCTCGATCCGTTGCATCTGGTGGTCCTGCTGGCGGAGCCCCCAGAGCAGCCGGATCCCGAGCAGTTGCCCTTGATCGGGATTGCCGATGGGCTCTACCTGCAGCATCCCGATCGCCCTGGTCTGATGACCAAGCGGGAGGTGCGCATTCAACTGTTGGCGGATCTGGATCTCCCTGCTGCAGGGGTCCTCTGGGATCTGGGGGCCGGGGTGGGCTCAGTTGGTCTGGAGGCCCTGCGGCTCAGGCCCGCCCTGCAGCTCTGGGCCTTAGAGCAACGGGGAGGCTCGGCTGCCTTGATTGCCTCCAATGCGGAGCGGTTGGGGGTGCGGCCAGCCGCAGTGGTGGAGGGCCGTGCCCCGGAGGCGCTGGCGGACCTGCCCGATCCGGATCGCGTGCTGATTGGTGGTGGCGGCCGCGAGCGTGCGGCGGTGCTGGCTGCGGTTCTGGAGCGGCTCAAGCCCGGTGGTGTGGTCGTGATTCCCCTGGCCACCATCGAGGCTCTGGCGGAACTGCGCCCAGTGCTTGAGCAGGCCGGCCTGCAGGTGAGCATCACGCAGCACCAGGCTTGGCGCGGTGCCCCGCTGGCGGATGGGACCCGGCTGGCCCCGCTTAATCCTGTCCTGGTTTTGAGGGGTGAAAAGGTCGCGGCTTAATCGCCGCACTCGATGCCGCGATAGGCGTAACCGCCATCAACGCGCAGCACGCTTCCTGTCATGTAGCTCGAGGCCTGGGATGCGAGTAAGAGCAGCGACCCGGCCAACTCATGGGGTTGGGCTGCCCGTCTCATCGGGATGGAGCGGCGCCAGCGCTCACCATCCGGGCCATCGAGGATGGCTGAAACCATCGGTGTGGCAATCCAGCCCGGAGCAAGGCAGTTCACCCGAATGTTGTGGGTCACAAGCTCCATGGCCATGTTGCGAGTGAGATGTTCCACGGCTGCTTTGGAAGTGGCGTAGTGGATGCGGTTGAGTTGGGCTCGCCCCCCTAGCGATGAGGAGATGTTGATGATCCGCCCCGGGACATCACGCTCCAGCATTGTCTTGGCAACACGGGTTGAGAGTTGCCAAGTCGCTTTGAGATTGACCGCCATCACGGCGTCCCAGTCATCCGATTCAATGGCAAACATCGGGGCATCGGCCCCAAGAATGCCCGCGCAATTCACCAGAACATCGATCTGACCGTGCTGTTCCTCAATCCTTTCGATCAAGTCTTCGATCGCCGCGGAGTCGGTGAGATCACATCCATAGGCTGAACATGACTGCCCTTGGCCTTGAAGGTCTGCAACGAGGGCATCCATCGCCTTCAGATTGCAATCAACGAGAACGACATGAGCCTGAGCAGCGGCCAGGATCCGCGCTAATTCAGAGCCAAGACCGCCCCCTGCTCCGGTCACGATGGCCAGCTGATGGTTCAGGTCAAATAAGCGTGCAGGGTTCACGGAATCAGTCCCTTGGAGTTGGTTATTCGATCGCGCGGGGGTGATCCATCAGCACTCTGATCCGGACCGGGCTGCCCACGGTGATCCCCAGGCGCGCCGCTTCTCCGGCGGCCAGTTCCACCACCCCGTCGCCAGGACTATCGGGGCCATAGCTGCGGCATGGCAGCCGTGGGCACGGGATGGTGTTGGCCTCGATGGCGATCACGCGGTTGTCGTTGATGAACACCATGTCCAGGGGGGCCGGTGTTCGGTGCATCCAAAAGCGGAGCAGCTGATCCTGAAAGGGAAACCACATCCCCCGCAATGGCGGAAGCGGGTCCCGTAACTGCAGGCCGATGGCCTGCTCCCGTCGTTCATCCGCAACCTCCAGCCGGATGATCTGCCCACTGGGCAATCTCCACTCGGCTTCGATCGGGAGGATCTGCGGTGCTTCACTGGCCCGAAGCGCCGTGGGCCCCGCCACCAGGCTCAGGCTCAGCAGGCACTGCCCAAGGGTGCGCAGTCGCGGCGGGTTCGAGATTCGGATGGGCATGCCTCAGGACAACTGGGGAGGACCGTCGCTCAGGCAGTAGCCCTGCCCCCGCACGGTGTGCAGCAGGCGCTTCTCGCCTTCGGATTCCAATTTTTGGCGCAGGTAGCGCACGTAGACCTCGATCACGTTGCTGGCCGCCCCCTGTTGGTCGTGCCAGACGGTCCGCAGGATCGTGTCGCGGCTCACCACCTCACCGGCGTTGCGCATCAGCAGCAGCAGGAGGGCGTATTCCCGTGCGGTGAGAGGGACCAGGCGGGACTTGCGGCGCACCTCGTGGTGACTGGGCACCAGGGTGAGATCCGCCAAGCTCAAGAGATCGCTCGGGGGGCGGTTCTTCTCCTGCAGCTTCCGGTGCAGCCGCAGGCGGGTGAGGAGGTCACTGGCCCCAGCACTGGAGATCCAGAAGTCATCGGCTCCCGAGAGGAGCATGCGCGAGCGGGAGGCCACGCTGTCGCTCACGATGTCCAGCAGTAGGGGCACCGGGCCGACCTGAGCGCGGAGGCTGGCCAGCTGCTCTTCCCATTCGTTCCCCACCACCACCAGATCGCAGCCGGCGCCGATGGCGGCTTCGCCCTGCAGGCAGTGGTAACCCGAAGCCTCGAGCCGGGAGCGGAGGGCCTCAGCCTGTTCCCCCAGCAGCAGAACGGAGGATCCGCTCATGGGGTCCCGTTGCTGGGTTTGGCCACGTGGGGCAGGCCCCAACCCAGCTTGTTGCGCAGCACCTGGAAGAACTCGTGGTCCGCCAGCCGCACGAAGCGCACCGGGTGCTCACTGCGGCGGATCAGGACCCGATCCTCCGGCCAGACATAGCAACCGGCGCTCCCATCCACCACCATCATCAGGCGCTCCGGGGTGGCGGGAAACACGGTGACCGGTTCTTGGTCGCTGAACACCAGGGCCCGGGAGGCCAGGGAGTGGGGGGCGATCGGGGTGAGCTGCAGCACCGGGCAATCGGGGGTGATCACAGGCCCGCCGGCACTGAGGGCATAGGCGGTGGAGCCTGTGGGGGTGGAGAGGATCACCCCATCGGCGGCGATGTCCACCGGGGCATGACGGCCCACGGCGATCTCGAAATGGCACATCGAGGTGAGGGGCTCGCGGTGCAGGGCCATCTCGTTGAGGCAGAGCACCTCCCAGCGGCGCTGCTCCCCGCGCATCACGCTCACCACCAGGGTGGTGCGCTCCTCCACGGTCCAGTCCCCGGAGACCACGGTCTCGAGGGCCTGCTCCAGTTCCGGCAGGTAGGTCTCGGCAAGGAAGCCCAGGTGACCGGTGTTGATCGTGAGAATCGGCACATCGATCGGGGCCGTCATCCGCGCTGCGGAGAGCACCGTCCCATCTCCCCCCAGCACCATCGCCATGGCCATGCCCGGCTGGAAGTTCGCCGGCACGCAGGCGGCATGGCCGCGGCTGCGCAGGTGTTGATCCGGATTGGCAAAACCCACCATCCCGCCGGCGCTGCTGGCGCGCACCACGTCGTAACCCGCAGCCCGCAGGCGGGTCTCGATGGCATCGGCGGTGGCCAGGGCCAGATCCTTGCCGTCGTTAACGATCAGTCCGACGCAGGGCACCGACACAGGCAGGGGAGCCAGGCAAGTGTATGAGCACTGCTCCGAGGCGCCTTCAGAACTGCTCTAAGAAGCGCAGGTCGCTGGTGAACAGGCGGCGGATGTCGTCGATGCCGTGACGGACCATGCAGAACCGCTCGACCCCCAGTCCGGCGGCAAAGCCGCTGTAGCGCTCGGAATCGATCCCCATGCCCTCCAGCACGGCCGGATCGACCATGCCGCAGCCCATCACTTCCAGCCAGCGCCCGCGCCACTGCACGTCCACCTCGGCCGAGGGCTCGGTGAAGGGGAAGTAACTGGCGCGGAAACGCACCGGCAGATCACCGAAGAACTGTTGGAGGAAGGAGGTCACTGTGCCGCGCAGGTGGCTGAAGTCGAGGCCTTCATCGATCGCCAGGACTTCCACCTGGTGAAACACCGGGGAGTGGGTGGCATCGACGGCATCGCGGCGATACACCCGGCCAGGGGCCACGATCCGAACCGGGGGGGCGTTGTTCTCCAGGTGCCGGATCTGCACCGGAGAGGTGTGGGTGCGCAGCAGTCCGTGATCGCGCAGATAAAAGGTGTCCTGCATGTCCCGGGCCGGGTGATGCGGCGGGATGTTCAGGGCGGTGAAGTTGTAGAAGTCGCTCTCGATCTCAGGGCCCTCTTCGACCCGGTAGCCCAGCCCGGCAAAGATGTCGACGATCTCCTCGATCGTGCTGATCAGCGGGTGGCGGCGTCCCACCGGGGTGTAGCTGGCGGGCATGGTCACATCGAGGGTTTCCCGGGCGATGCGCTCCGCCATGGCAGCGGATTTCACGGCGTTCAGCCGTTCGCTGAGCAGCCCCTGCACCTGTTCCTTGAGCACGTTGGCCCGCTGCCCCACCAGCGGGCGTTCATCCCCGGGCAATTTGCCCATCGCCCCCAGCACGCCCGAGAGGCGTCCCTTTTTGCCCAGCAGGCCCACCCGCAGGTCTTCCAGTTCGCTGGCACTGGAGGCCGCGGCGATGTCGGCAGCCGCCTGCGCTTCCAGTTGCTCGAGTTGTTCGGTGAGCTGCTGCAGGCTGACGGTGGCGCTCACGGATGGACTACGGCGACCGCTGACTCTAGGTAGAGGCCCTCTAGCCTCGGCCCAGGTGGAACCAGAGCGTGCGGATCCTCATCAGTAATGACGACGGTGTCTTCGCCGGAGGGATCCGAGCCCTGGCGGCGGAGGCGGTGACGCGGGGGCATGCGGTCACGGTGGTGTGTCCGGATCAGGAGCGTTCGGCCACCGGGCACGGCCTCACCTTGCAGACCCCCCTGCGGGCCCAACGGGCCGATGAGCTGTTCGCCGATGGGGTGACCGCCTGGGCCTGCAGTGGAACCCCCAGCGACTGCGTGAAGCTCGGGTTGTTCGCCCTCCTGAAGGAGTGGCCCGATTTGGTGCTCTCCGGGGTGAACCACGGCCCCAACCTCGGCACCGACACCCTGTATTCCGGCACCGTCAGTGCGGCGATGGAGGGCACGATCGAGGGGATCTGCTCCCTTGCGGTCAGCAGTGCTGATTTCCAGTGGCGCAGCTTTGAGCCCGCCGCCGCCCTGGCCCTGGACGTGGCCGAGCAGATGGTCGAGCGGGGCTGGGATTCCGGCATGCTCCTGAACCTCAACGTGCCTCCCCTGGCCCGGGAGGCGATGGGACCGCTGCGCTGGTGCCGCAAGGCAGTGCGCCGCTACACCGATCAGTTCGATCAGCGGGTCGATCCCCGCGGCCGTACCTATTACTGGCTGGCGGGAGAGGTGGCCAACGATCTCGAGGCTCAGGTGGCGGGCCCGTCTGATTGGCCGATTGATGTGGCCCATGTGGCCGGCGGAGGCATTTCCCTGACCCCCCTGCAGCCGGAACTGTTCTGGCGCGGCGACAGCGGGGCGCTGCCTCAGTTGGAGCTGCCCCGGTAAATCCGCTGCAGCAACCAGAGACTGAGCCAGAGACCAATGAGGTGGGCGAACACCACCTGGGTGTTGCTCAACACCGAGAGCATCTCCAGGGAGGTGATCGGGTAGTTGGTGATGCGCCCCCCGGGGGTGGTCATCACGCCGCCGAAGGCGAAGCCGGCCTGCATTGAGGCCTGAAAAAACAGTGACCCCGCCAGGGACTGATACCCCACCACCCCGAGGGTCAGGCCCACCAGGTCCGCCAGGATTCCTCGCTTGATCAGTCGCGCGGTTTCCCCCTTGCTGGGCCGCACGGGGCTGTTGAGGGCCCGGCCGCAGCGCACCACCAGCCAGCTCTGCCAGAGGCACCAGAGCAGGATGAAGAAGGCAAAGGTGGTTAGGGAGAGCCCTGGGCTCAACCCCAGGGCTTTATCGGCCCGGGCACCGATCTGCCCGCCGATGTTGTTGAACATCAGGACCCCAAGGACCACCACCGCCAGGACCAGCTGGGCCCAGAAGCGCACCCAGCCCAGGCGGCGCAGGGCGGCGGAAATCAGCTGGAGGTCGAGGCGATCAGCCATGGGGGCGCGGGGTGATGCCCAAACCTGCCATGGGAGGATGCGATCGGCGAGGCCAAGGGCGGTTTTGGTTGTGATCCATTGGTTGTGATCAAGCCGTGATTCCTCTGCTCAGCCCAGAGGCGGCGCATGGACCAACCGCCATTGCCCTGGGCAGTTTTGATGGCCTGCACGAGGGGCATCGCCGCGTCATTGCCAGCGTGACCCGCCGCGCCTCCGAGCTCGGCCTGGTGCCCACGGTGGTGAGTTTCTGGCCCCATCCGCGTGAGGTGCTGTTCGGGGAGGCACGCCTGCGGCTTGATCTGCCCGCCGAAAAGTTGTCCCTGCTGCAACCCCTCGGGATCGAGCAGCTGGTGCTGGTCCCCTTCACCCGAGAGCTGGCGCAGCTCAGTCCTGAGGACTTTGTCCGGCAGGTGCTGGTTCAGCAGCTGCAGGCCCAGGTGGTGGCCGTGGGCGAAAACTTCCGCTTTGGGTCAGGCCGCAGCGGGGACATCCACACCCTCCAGCAGTTGGGGGCTGAACGCGGGATCGAGGTGTTGGTGCAGCCCCTGCTGGCCGATCAGCAGGAGCAGCTCAGCAGCAGTCGCATCCGCCGGGCCCTGGCTGCGGGGGAGTTGGGGCAGGCCGCGGCGCTGCTGGGCCGCCCCTATCGCTTTGGCGGGACAGTGGTCAGTGGACGCGGCCTCGGGCGCCAATTGGGCTGGCCCACCGCCAACCTGCAGGTGGACGGCCGCAAGTTTCTACCCCTCGAGGGGGTCTACGCCGCCTGGGCTTGGCTCGATGGCCAGGCGATGCCGGCGGTGATGAATCTGGGCCCGCAGCCCACGGTGGATCCCGCGGCCCCGTCTGCGGTCGAGGTGCACCTGCTGGGGCGCCGGCTGGATCTGGTGGGGGCTGAAGTGCTGGTGGAGCCGGTCGCTCTGCTCAGGCGCCAGCAGCGTTTTGAGAGTGTCGATGCCTTGGTGGAGCAGATCGGGCGCGACGCCCGGCAGGCTGAACGTCTCTTGGCCTCAGCTGCTGGGGTAGGCGTTGGTCAGGCCCCAGCTGATGAAGGCGGCGATGGCCCCCAGCAGCAGAATCCCTGAGATCAGCACCACCATCGGGCTGTCGGATCCGCCCTGGGCCATGGCCTTTTGCCGTCGTTGCTGCCCAAACCTAAGCAGAGCCCACCGCCTTTGCCCCCTGCCATGACGAGTCCGGAACAACAAGCGGCGGTGCTGCGTCTCCTGGACGCCAATCTCGATCGCTCCCGTGAGGGGCTTCGGGTGGTGGAGGACTGGTGCCGCTTCGCCCTCGATCGCGGGGATCTGGTGGCGCGGCTCAAGGATCTGCGGCAGCGCCTTGGCCTGTTGCACGCTGATCGCTACAAGCAGGCCCGGCACACCGCCACGGATGTGGCCGCCGGCATGGCCCACCCCGCCCAGACGGAGCGGGTGAATCCCCAGGCGGTGGTCTCTGCCAATTGCGCCCGGGTGCAGGAGGCCCTGCGGGTCCTGGAGGAATTCGGGCGCCACGAGGATCCGGCCCTGGCGGCGGAGGCGGCGGCGATTCGCTACGCCCTGTATGACCTCGAGGTGGAGCTGCTGCGCGCCTGCTCCGGTGTGGATGGCCGCCGCGCCCAGCTCCAGGACTGCAAGCTCTATCTGGTCACCAGTCCATCCCCGCAGCTGGAGGCTGTGGTGGAGGCGGCCCTCGTTGGGGGCGTCCGTCTGGTGCAATACCGGGCCAAGGAGGGAAGCCTGGCCCCCGACGGGGAACCGATCACCGATGGGCATCGCCTGCAGCAGGCCCGAGCCCTGCGCCAGCTCTGCAGCCGCCATGGGGCCCTGTTCTTGGTGAATGACCGCATTGACATTGCCCTGGCGGTCGATGCCGACGGGGTCCATCTGGGACAGGGGGACCTGCCCCCGGCCCTGGCCCGCCGGTTGCTGGGGCCCGAGAAGTTGATCGGCCGCAGCACCCACGCCATCAGCCAGTTGCGTGAGGCGGTCACCGATGGCTGTGACTACGTCGGCGTCGGCCCGGTGAATGCCACCCCCACCAAACCGGGGCGTGAGCCCGTGGGCCTGGACTATGTCCGGCAGGCCGCGGCGGAAAGCCCGATCCCCTTCTTCGCCATCGGGGGCATTGACCGCGACTCCCTGCCCGCTGTGCAGGCCAGCGGTGGCACCCGTGTCGCGGTGGTTCGGGCGATCACGGAAGCGGCGGACCCGGCCGCTGCGGCGCGGCAGTTGCTGGAGGCCCTCGCATGATTTCGGTGCGCGTCAATGGTGAGCCGGCCCAGTGCCCCGCGGGCTTGAACCTGGTGCAGTTGCTGGAGCACCTCGGCTACAAGCCGCAGCTGGTGGTGGTGGAGTTCAACGGGGAGATCCTTCCCCGCAGCAGTTGGGCGGATCAACCGGTACGGGAAGCCGATGGGATCGAGGTGGTCACCATCGTTGGTGGTGGTTCCTAGATTCCAAGCCAGCAACGGTGCCAACTTGGCTCATCAGCGTCACTCTTCCCTGCTGCGCCGTCTGCTGAGTGGCCTGATGCTGCCGGCGGTTCTGTCGGTGCTGCTGGTGCTCCCCCAGCCCAGCCTTGCCGCCAGTGGCGGCCGCATCGGTGGCGGCAGTTTTCGTTCCGCCCCCTCGATGCCCCGCAGCTATGGCGGTGGGTACCAGCGCGGTTACGGCGGCGGTGGCTACCGGGGTGGCTATGGCGGAGGTTTTGGCTTCCCCTTCATCGTTCCCTTCTTCTTTGGGGGAGGCGGCCTGTTTGGCTTCCTGATCCTGATGGCCGTGGTCGGTCTGCTGGTGAATGCCCTCAGGGGCGGCGGGCAGGCCCTGCCGGCTGGGGCCAATGGCGGGGGCATGGATCGTTACCAGCCCGATGGTCCGGTGGCGATTGCCCAGCTGCAGGTGGGCCTGTTGGCATCGGCCCGCGAACTGCAACGGGATCTGCGGCAGCTCGCAGGGAGCTCCGACACCAGCAACAGCTCCGGGCTGCAGCGGGTGCTGCAGGAGAGCACCCTCGCCCTGCTGCGCCACCCCGATCTCTGGGTGTACGCCAACGCCGAGGTGGGACAGGTCCCATTCCCGTCGGCCGAATCCACCTTCAACCGTCTCTCGATGACGGAGCGAAGCAAGCTCCGCAGTGAGGTCACAAGCAATGTCTCCGGGAGCATCTCCCGTGACGCGGGAGCGGCGGCAGGTGATGCCGATGCGGTGAGCGATTACATCGCCGTGACCCTGCTGGTGGCCAGCCGAGGCCGGATTCCCCTCAAGCCGGTCAATGGCTCTGAGGATCTGCGCGAAGCCCTGCGGATCATCGGATCGGTGCCCTCCGATCAGCTCCTCGCCCTTGAGGTGATCTGGCAGCCCGAAGGCGCGGGTGACGTGCTGAGTGCCGATGAATTGCTGACGGCCTACCCGCAGATCAAGCATCTCTGATCGGGCAACGTTGCGCCGTCGATCGCTTTCGATTTCCTCCAGATTTGACGAATTAAAGAAACTCTTCTGCTCCTGATCGGCTGAAGCGGTTGTGATTCGGTTGGTGGGATTTGTAGGGTTGGCGTCCTACTTTTTTCAGTCGTGTCCGCCTCGCGTCACAAGCCCGCCACCGCCGCCATGAAATGGCAGGCCAATGGTGAACTGGCGGGGGGTGACCTGCAGGCTCTCCTGAGCCGCCTCAACCAGGTGGAGAGCGCAGAACGGGCCCGCGAACTGGAATGGCTCGGTCGCCACGACGAGCAGCAAAGCGCCTAGCGAATGGGGGGTGGCCGGGCCAATCCTGAAGGTCACACGCAGATTCGTCTCAACCCGGTTGCGGCCCTGATGGGAGTTCCCCACACTGCGGAGCACCAGCGCAGAACGCATGGCTCCACGCTCGCTTCAGTGGGTGAATACTCCCGTGCTGATGGAAGCGTTGGATCGTTACGAGCAAGGCCGCCTGCCCCGTTCGATGCGCCTTTGGGTTGAGGCGGTCCTCGAGTTGGAGCGCCCGCTGAGGGCTCCCCTGAGGCCTCACTGCTGAGCCTGTTTACCGGGCAGTCAGGAGGATTCGCAGGGCCGCCATCGCAGCCCCGTAGCCGTTGTCGATGTTCACCACGCTCAGGCCCGGGGCGCAGCTAGCGAGCATCCCGTGGAGGGCGGCCATGCCACCGGCGCTGACCCCGTAGCCCACGCTCACCGGGACGGCGATCACCGGTTGTGGGACCAGTCCCGCCACGACGGTGGGCAGGGCTCCCTCCATGCCGGCGCAGACGATCAGCACCCGCGCTTGCCGCAGCCGATCCTGCTGATCCAGCAGGCGATGCAGACCAGCCACCCCCACATCCAGCAACCGTTGGGACTGGATCCCATGCCAGTGCAGGGCGAGCTGGGCTTCACTGGCCACCGCCAGATCGCTGGTGCCCCCGCTGAGGACCAACACCTCCCCGCACTCGGGGTTCAGGGCCGCTGGGGCTCCAAGGGTGAGGCAACGGGCGTCCCGGTGGTAGGTGAGGCTGCCTGCTTCCTGGGGCAGCAGCTGGGCCACGGCCTCGGCCTTCTGGGGATCAACGCGGGTAGCGAGGGCCAGCTCCCCTTGTTGCTGCAGGGAGACAAGGATCGCGGCGATCTGATCGGATGTTTTGTGCTCTCCCCAGATCGCCTCCACCATGCCCAGGCGCTGGCGGCGCTGCAGATCGAGGCGGGCGATGTCGGGATTCACGCCGCCGGTTGCAGTTCGCCTTCAAAGACCAGGGGGAAGGGATTGCCCTGGCGCTGTCCCGTGGCGTCCCGGGCAATCTGCTCGAAGCGCTCCTGGATCTGCTCGAGCTCCTGCTCAGGGATCTGTTTCCACTGTTCACGGCTGGCCCAGCGGATCAGGAGGGTGCCTTCTTCGCGCTCGGGATCCCAGAGGAGATCGCGGCCGAGGTAGCCATCCTGTTGCATCAGCCAGGGTTCCCAGCTGCCCTGTTCCGCCTCCAGCCAGGCCTGGCGCGCTTCGGCGGGCACCTTGACGCGCAGGTGCTCCACCACGGCCACCTCGTAGTTGCCGCCGGGCTGCTGCAGCTCGGCGATCGCCACATCTGGGTGACCCGACAGCAGCATGAGCAGGCTCAGGACAAGGCCCAACACCCTAACGAGCTTGAGCATCAGCGCTGCAGCAGGGCGACAGCGTGGCAGGAGATCCCCTCTTCGCGCCCCTCGGGCCCGAGCTTTTCATTGGTGGTGGCCTTCACCCCCACCTGATCGGGTTCGAGGCCCATCCGCGAGGCGATGGCCGATCGCATCGCCTCGATGTGGGGCTTGAGCTTGGGGCGCTCGGCGATGACCACCGAATCCACGTTGATCACGCTCCAGCCCTTTTGCTGGACCAAGGCCACGACCTGCTCGAGCAGCACCAGGCTGTCGGCCCCTTTCCACTGGGGATCATCGGGGGGGAAGTACTTGCCGATGTCCCCCAGGGAGAGGGCCCCGAGCAGGGCATCCATGATCGCGTGGACGAGCACATCGGCGTCGCTGTGGCCATCGAGCCCCAGGCCGGCGGGATGCTCCAGCTGCTGGCCCCCGAGGATCAGCGGCCGGCCCGGCACCAGGCGATGGATGTCATAGCCGTTGCCGATACGGAGCTGCACGGAGAACAGGGAAGATCCGGTTGCCGACCCTATCGCTGTTCAGGGTCCAACCAGTTGAGGAGGGATGGTCATTGCTGGCCCTCTGGCAGCACCTGCAGGTTGGTGCCATCCCGTCCCATCACCAGCACCTGGCTGCCGGGTTGAAGCGCTTGGCGGGGTTCCAGGTTCTCCGCCGCCCAGCTTTGGCCGTGCCAGAGCACCCGCCCCTGGTGGTTTCCTGCTTCAAATCCACTGATGACCTCGGCGTGCTGGGAGGCGTCGCTTTGGCGGATGGCCCGCTCCCGCTTGCGCGCGGACCAGCGCTGCAAGAGGAGAAGCAGGGCGAGCGAGGCGGCGGCAAAGAGGAACAGCTGCAGCCCCAGGTTCAGGGGCACCCAGGCGCAGAGCACCGACACCATCAGGGCCGCCAGGGCCGCAGCCAGCAGGCCATCGAAGTCGGCCCCCAGCCACTCCAGCCCCAACAGAGCCAGGGCCAGCAGAAACCAGATCAGTGGGGCGGCAGCCATGGCCGGTGGGGCGATGAGCTCATGCTGCCTAGCTTGAGGTCATCGCGCTTGCCCGCCTGTGGAAACCCTCTTCGGCCTACCTGCGTTGGCGGTGATCGCCCTGCTGGGGATCAACGGGGTGAAGGTCACCAGCGGGGGGCAATCCCGGTTGGTGGAGCGCCTGGGCAAGTACGACCGTCAGCTGCAGCCGGGCCTCTCGTTTGTGCTGCCGGTGGTGGAGCGGGTGGTGAGCCACGAATCCCTCAAGGAGCGGGTGCTGGATATCCCGCCGCAGCAATGCATCACCCGCGACAACGTGGCGATCGAGGTGGATGCGGTGGTCTATTGGCAGCTGCTGGAGCACTCCCGCGCCTATTACGCCGTCGACAACCTGCAGGCGGCGATGGTGAACCTGGTGCTCACCCAGATCCGGGCCGAGATGGGCAAGCTCGATCTGGATCAGACCTTCACCACCCGCCAGGAGGTGAACGAAGCCCTGCTGCGGGAGCTCGATCAGGCCACCGATCCCTGGGGCGTGAAGGTGACCCGGGTGGAGCTGCGCGATATCCAGCCCTCCCGCGGCGTGCAGCAGGCGATGGAGCAGCAGATGACAGCCGAGCGGGAGAAGCGGGCCGCGATCCTGCGCTCCGAAGGCGAGCGGGAGTCGCAGCTCAACGCCGCCCGCGGCCGGGCTGAGGCGCTGGTCCTCGATGCCAAGGCCAAGCAGGAGGCCTTGCTGCTGGAGGCTGAAGCCCAGGCCAAGCAGCAGGCCCTGTTGGCCCAGGCCCGCGCCGATGCCGCGACGCGGCTGGCGGAGGCGATGCAAACCAATCCCCAGGCCTCCGAGGCCATTCGCTTGCTGTTGGCCGGAGATTGGATGGCCATGGGCAAGTCGATGGCCAACGCCCCCGCCGGCAGCGTGCTGATGGTGGATCCCCAGAGCCCGGCTTCCCTGCTCACGGCGCTGCGGGATCTGCAGAAGCCTCAGGGTTGAGCCCCGCCCCTACTCCTGCTGCTGCGCCTGCCAGCGTTCATAGAGGTCTGGGCGGCGCTGCTGGGTGCGCTCCTTCTGCTGTTGGGATCGCCAGCGGGCAATGGCCCCGTGGTCCCCGCTGCGCAACACATCCGGGACGGTCATGCCGCGGAAGTCGGCGGGACGGGTGTAGTGGGGATGCTCCAGCAACAGGGCGCTGTGGCTTTCCTCCTCCAGGCAGGCCTCGGTGCCGACAGTCCCGGGGAGGAGACGGACGACGCCGTTGATGATCGTCATCGCCGGGAGCTCGCCTCCTGTGAGGACGAAATCGCCGATCGAGACCTCTTCATGGGCGAGGGCGCGGATGCGCTCATCGAAGCCTTCGTAGTGCCCGCAGAGGAACACCAGTTGGTCGTAGCTCGAGGCCCAACGCCGGAAATCGGCCTGCTCGAGGGGCTTCCCCTGGGGACTCATCAACAGCACCCGCCGCTTCGGCAGGGCAGGGATTGACTCCACCGCGGCGTAGACGGGCTCGGGCTTGAGCACCATCCCCGCCCCGCCCCCGTAGGGCTCATCGTCGACCTTGCGGTAGCGATCCGTCGCGAAATCGCGGGGGTTGTGCAGGTGCAGTTCAGCGCGCCCGGCGGAGAAGGCCCGCCCGATCACCCCCAGGCCCAGAAGCGGAGCAAAGGCCTCCGGGGCCAGGCTCACCACATCGAGACGCATCGGATCAGGCGGCAGCCGGCTTGCTCACCCGGCGGATCTCAGAGCTGAAGCTGGCCCGGCCGGGCAGTCCATCGGCGGGCTGCTCGATCGTGGAGCGCAGCCGCAGGTTCGGTTTGTTGAACCAGATCCGCTCCCGCAGCTCCGCTCCGTTCTGCTCGCTCACCAGTTCGAGGCTCCCATCGGGCCACAGGGTCCAGCGGCCCTGGTGCTCGCCCACCCGGAAGGCCCCATCGGGGTCAAACAGCAGGTCCCGGGCCGGTTGATCCTTGGGGCCCACGCTGAGCCCACCGGGGGTGCCGTCGAGGTAACGCACCACCAGCTCTCCCCGTTCGCTGCTGTGCCATTCATCCCCCTCGCCTGCTTCCGCCTCTGACCCGAGCACAAAGCGCGAGCGCAAACTCATCCACTCGCCTTCGCAGAAGCGCAGGAATGCTTCGATCGTTGTTGGGGGGAAGGAGGCGGAGTCGCTCATCGGGGGATTCTCTCAGCTGTCGCCCCGGTAGCCCAGTTCCGCCAGGCGGGAGGCGCTGCGGCGCCAGTTGGGGACCACCTTGACGAACAGCTCCAGGTAGACCGGCCCGGAGATCAGCTTCTGCATCTGCTGGCGGGCCCCGGTCCCGATCTGCCGCAGCATGCTTCCCCCTTTGCCGATCAGGATCCCCTTCTGGCTGGTCCGCTCCACCAGGATCGTCGCCAGGACCGCGGTGCGTGGACCGTCATCCACGATGCGCTCGATCTGGACCGCCACCGAGTGGGGGACCTCCTCGCGGGTGTGCTCCAGGACCTGCTCCCGGATCAACTCCGCCAGTAGCAGTTGCTCCGGCTGATCGCTGATGGCATCGGGTGGATAGAGGTGGGGGCCCTCCGGGAGTTCCGCCGAGAGGGCCTCCACCAGGGCTTGGGTCCCGTCTCCGGTCAGGGCGCTCACAGGATGCAGGGGCCAGTCGGGGACCAGCTCCCGGTAGCTCGCCTCCAGTTCGGCGGCCTGGGCCGGATCCACCAGGTCGTGTTTGTTCAGGGCCACCTGCACCGGCACCTTGATCCGGGACAGGAGCTCGACGATGAAGCCGTCCCCGCGGCCGGCCGCCTCGCTCCCATCCACCAATAGGAGCACCTGATCCACCTCCCCG
>JAURGL010000150.1 GCA_030833825.1 Vulcanococcus sp. SFB_649D_100_25
TCCTGGGGCACCTATGGCGGTGCAAACGAAGTGTCGATCAGCCAGGCGCACAGGTTGAGGACCTTCTTCTTGCCCGGCTGAACGACCCGCCCACGGTTGGGTGAAGACTGTTGGAGCAGGGGCCAGTGATCAGCGTGCTTCTAGTTGTGCTCAGGTGGGGTATCAGCCATCGATTGGCGCCTCCCTTGGTTTCGATGGACTCAGCATCGCCGTGCCTCAGGGCGGTGGCAATCAGTGATTGCACGCATTGCCTCCGGCCCCCGCTTCGATCAGCTTGGTTGGTTTGGGGTTGCGATCAATCCGCCGGCTTCTCGAGCCCCTTCTCGATCAGGAAGGCCGCGAGGTTGCTGAGGGAACGGCCTTCTTTGAAACTGCGCTCTTCGAGCTGCTTGTAGGCGCTGTGGGGGAGGGTGATCGTGACCCGCTTGGGGGAACGCATCGCACTCAGGGGTGGCCCTGTAGTGGAGCTCGGCGCGTAGAACATCCAGGAAAAGAAGATGAGGCTTTTTAATTATCTCTTCAACTTCTCCGGAATTGCCACCTTTTGCCGAAAAGACACTCGGAAATAAGTGTGCAGAGAGACGCGAAGTGCAGCAGTCAGCCCCTACAGGCATCAACCAGCATCAACTTCCTGATCAGCCAACGCCTGACAGATGACGTGCTCGATCAGCTCTTCCATCGAGCGATTGCTCTTCTCAGCCTTTGACTGCCAGGCGCTTAAGAAGCTCGTCCGGTAAATCGAGCTCAAAAGAGCGCGAAAGCTGGGCTTGATCTAAACGGAAGCGTGGGTCTGATTCGCCTTCCAGAGTGGGATCAGCAGGGCGATCGCCTTCGCTTTTATTCTCCAAGCGATCAAAAAACTCTGGTCATCCTGACACGTATTCCCTGAAACACCTGGCGATCCAAAAGGCCAAGGCCAAGGGCAAGAACGCAGGGCCTCGAGGGCAGCGGCCCGGGATCAGAAGCTGAAGCTGATCCCACTACCGATGTGGTGCTGCCAGCCCACGCCCCATCCCTCGCCTCCCTGAGCGCTGTAAACCGGCTTGTAGTGAGCGAACAGAACAACGGATTTGGAGACCGGATACTCCAGCTCCAGCTCCCCGCCCCAGTCGGTGCGGAAGGGGAGATTGGCGTAGGAGCCGGGGCTGTAGAAGCGCGGTCCAGCCGAGAGGGTCACGTTGAGCAGGTCAACGTTGAAGCCAAGACCGACCCAGGGGTCGGTGTAGTTCCCCAGATAGGTCTTGGTGCTTTCCCAGCCGGTTCGGTTCTCCAGTGAGAGGAAGATCCCGTCGCCGATCGTCTCGAGCCCGTCCCCGA
This sequence comes from Vulcanococcus sp. SFB_649D_100_25, assembly GCA_030833825.1. Taxonomy (GTDB): domain Bacteria; phylum Cyanobacteriota; class Cyanobacteriia; order PCC-6307; family Cyanobiaceae; genus Vulcanococcus. Next base: position 1,318 of record JAURGL010000150.1, read on the forward strand.
GGGCGAAGTTGACATCCCCGTCGCCCAGGGCCCAGATCGCCTGAACCCCGATTTCGTTCTTGAGGCCGATCACGTCCTCGCCCTGATCCCCGCTCACGTAGTAAGGCCACCAGGTGAACGACACCTCGAAGCGATCATTCGGCTGGTAGCGGGCCTGCAGATAGCCCTTCACATCGGTGCGCCGGTAGGGCACCCCATCGGAATGGGCCTCGCTGTGGCTTTCGCTGTGGTCACCCTCTTCTTCCTCCTCCTCACTGCTGGAGCTGGTGGGCGCAGCGGTGACGGGCGGCTCGATGTGAACGCGGCCGTAGAAGTGCTCCGCCTCACCCCAGACCAGGGCAGGCCCCAGCTGGGCTTCGATCGCGAAGCTTCCGCCCCGCTCCAGGCCCCACTCGAACACCGCCCCGAACAACCCATCGATGGCGTAGTGCTGAGGGCGCCCCTCGAGGTTGTTCTCCAGGCCGCCATGGCCCTCCAGGGTCACCACCGGCCGCACGCGGAACTCACCGGGAAGCAGCTCGACGCCGCCAGCGGTGGAGTGGGCCAGGGCCGCCCCGGGGGCAGCCACCGCCGCCAACAGGCCCAGCGGCAACAAGGAACGGCGGATCGTCACTGGATGGCGTCCCATTGCTTCTGCAGGGCGGTGGCGGATGCCTGATCGCAGCGGCCGCCCTGGGCGCTCACGAAGGTGCAGACATTGGCGGTGGCGGTTTCAATCCAGGTCTTACCGGGCGCCAGACCATCGGCATAGAGGGGAGCCTTCGCCAGGGGGACCCCGCTCACAGAACTGATCCGCCGCAGGGTTTTGGAGGGAGGCAACACCTCCGCAAAGATCGCCTTGCTGCCTGAGGTGCGGATGGCCTGCGCGATCGCCCCCAGGCTCGAGGGGCGCAGCAGACCGCCGGTGGTGAAGGCATCCAGCACAGGAAGCTCACGGATGCCGTAGCGATCAGCGAAGGCGGAGAAGGCCCGGTGCGGCGTCACCAGGACCCGCTGCTCCTTCGGGACGGTCTGGATCTGCTGGGCACTCCAGCTCCCGAGCCGGCCGAGGACCGCCTGCATCGCCTTACGCCGACGCTGCAGGGCTGCGCTGTGGGCACTGCCCAGCACCGGCTGGAGGGCCTGGGCCGCCTCATCCACCATGGCGCTGGCCTGGCTGGGGTTGTGCCAGACATGGGGATCGGAGGCCTTGCCCCGACTCGGAACGGCCCGCTCGGCCACGGCCACCAGCGGCGCACTGACGCGGATCCGCTTCATCGCCGGCGTGAGGTTGTAGCCGTTGATCAGCACCAACCGGGCCGAGGAAAGGGCTTGGCGGTCAGATCCCTTCAGGGCGAGGCCGTGGGGATCGGCCCCAGGGGGCACCAGGCAGGTCACCCGCGCTGCGCCCTGCACCAGGGTGCGGGTGAAGTCGCAGAGCACGCCATCCACCGCCACCACCGCCGGGGCCTGGGGAGCGGAAGCGAGAACCAGGCCCAGTAGGGCAGGCGAAAGCATGCACCGAAATCATCCTGAAGGAATGATAATGATTCTCAGGCCCCTTCGGGTGCCCAGCCCCGCTGACGTGCCATGTCGTCGGTCCAGCCCTGGCAGCGGCGGGTGAGGTGCTCCCCCTGACTGATCAGGCCCTGGTGCAACTGACAGGTGAGCTCAGGAATGCAGTTCACCCCGGCCTGATGGCGAAACCAATGGCAGGTCATGCAGACCTTGCGGCTGCGGCTGGAGCGCAGCACCGAATCATCCAGATAGGGCCACTCCTCAACAGCCCCCAAGCGAATCGCCACGTCACATCCGAGCAAGTACACATGTACTAGCACAAGTTTCGGATGATGATGGCCCCAGGCCGTCAGGAGCCCGTGCAGGCAACCACCTTCGCCGAGTTTGCGCAGCGGGCCGACTATTCCCTGCTCGAGTCGCTGCGGCCGGATCCCCAGGCCACGACGGACGGCGAGGATCACCGGCCCCGCCAGGTGTTCTCGGGTCACTACGTGCCGGTGACCCCCACCCCGCTCCCGGCCCCGGAATACGTGGCCCACAGCGCCGGGCTGTTCGCTGAGCTGGGCCTGAGCGAGGCGCTGGCCCATGACGAGCACTTCCGGCGCCTGTTCTCCGGTGACAGCAGCGCAGCGACTGGGGCGATGCGGCCCCATGGCTGGGCCACCGGCTACGCCCTCTCGATCTACGGCACCGAATACATCCAGCAGTGCCCCTTC
>JAURGL010000151.1 GCA_030833825.1 Vulcanococcus sp. SFB_649D_100_25
GCGGGCCTTGGCCGATTCGATCTTGGGCTTGCCCACCCAGCTGGTGCCGTGGATCACCTGCCGCTGCAGGTTGGAGTGATCCACCACGTCGAAATCGACGATGCCGATCCGGCCCACGCCTGCAGCGGCGAGGTAGAGCAGCAGAGGCGAGCCCAGGCCGCCGGTGCCGACGCAGAGCACGGAGGAGGCCTTCAATCGCTTCTGCCCCTCCATGCCCACCTCCGGCAGGATCAGGTGGCGGGCAAAACGGGCCACCTCATCGGGGCTGAGCTCGATGCCGGTGGTGTCGGGGGGAAGCATGGGGCGAGCGAAACGCTGTCCAGCTCCCTACTCTCCCAAATCCTCGGCCCTTTGATCCAGCGCGATCTCCAGGATCAGCTCGAGAGGAGCTGTGCCGGACCCCTGAAGGCTGCACTCATCTGGAGTTGCGTCGGGGATCCACCAGGCCCCCCAGGGCCGCTCGCTCTGAGGCATGCCGGAATGGATCAGCATCAAGCAAGGGCCCAGGCAGAGCTTTAGGTCCGTGGGGGAAGGACTGGCGGCACTGCTGGGGTGACTGTGGGCAGCCCCGAGGACCTGCAAGTCCCGCTGCCGAGCCCAGCGCTGCGCCAGCAGTTGCTCCCGCGGATCGAGCTGAAAGCGGTGGGTTCGCTCCGTTTCCGGCAACCAGCTGTTGCAGCACGGCCAGATGCGTTGCAGCCGCAGGGTGTCTCCCTGGTGTTCCCCAAGCAACAGGGCGCAACCCTCCAGGGGGTGCGTCGCCTGAAGGGTGCGCTCGAGAACGATCAGGCAATGCCCATCGACGCGCAATCTCGCTGGCGCTGGGGCTGTCACCCGGATACCTTATGGCGAACTCTTAGTCCAAGCCCATCCTGATGACCGACGCCAGCAACGATCTGAAGGAAACGGCAGACGTCGGCTCTGAAGAGGCAGGCGCCAACTTCGCCGAGCGTTACACCGAGGTTCTCGGCAAGGTGAACGAGACCCTCGACAAAGTCGATTGGAGCCAGATGGGACGCATCGGCAAGGGCGTCGGCGTTCTGGTGATCGTGATCGTCGCCCAGGTCCTGATCAAGGGGGTGTTGGACACCATCAACCTGCTGCCTGTGGTGCCCGGTCTCCTGGAGCTGCTCGGTCTGGTGGTGGTGGGCCAGTGGAGCTGGAACAACCTCACCACCAGCGACAAGCGCTCCGCTGTGATCAACAAGGTCCAGGGCCTGCGTAAGGAATACCTGGGTTGAGCCCAGGTTCGTCACAGCTAGTGCCGTCAGCTCCAGCTCTCCATCAGGGAGGCGATGCTGGCGGCACTTTGGCTCCAGTAGCTGCCGCCAAACAGATTGGCGTGGTTGAGCAGGTGGTACAGGTTGTAGAGCTCAACACGCTGCTGATGGCCTGGCGGTAGCGGCCAGGCGCGCCTGTACCCCTCAAAGAAGCTGGCCGGGAAGCCGCCGAACAGACGCGCCATCGCCAGATCGACTTCACGGTCGCCCCGGTAGACGGCGGGATCGAAGATCGCGCATCCCCCGCCCTGGAGCACCCCCGCATTGCCGCTCCAGAGGTCGCCATGCACCAGGCAAGGCTCAGCCTGGTGGTCTGCGAGCCAATGGGGAACCTGCTCCAGCAGGGCATCGGCAAGGGGGAGGTGGTGGCCGGAGCGTGCAGCCCACTGGAGCTGATGGCCCAGCCGCTCGCGGCAGAAGAACTCGGCCCAGGAGCGGCACCAGCGGTTGGGCTGAGGTGCAGAGCCAATGAAGTTGTCCTGTCCCCAGCCAAAGCGTCCGTCGTGGGCCTTGAGGCTGCTGCGATGGAGCTCCGCCAGGCCAGCCCCCAGGGCCTGCCAGTCGTGATCAGGAGCCGCGCTGCGGCCCAGGTCGAGCCAGCTCAGCAGCAAGACCGCTTCGTCGCCGGCCAGGCCAAGCGATAGGGGTTTGGGTACCTGGAGCAGCGCCTGCTCGGCGGGCTCCGCCCCTTGGAGTGCGTGTCGCAGAGCCTCAAGGCCGTCTGCTTCGGCCTCCAGGACAGGCAGGAGTTCCGGACGGTTGGTTTTGGCAAAGCATGCCCGGCCGTCCTGCAGCTCCAGCCGCCAGGCCCGGTGGATGCAGCCGCCCCCCACTGGATCGATGGCCTTGAGCGCCGCTCCGGTGTGCTGCAGCACCCAGTGCGCGAGCTCCTGCTTCCCCATCGGATCTGAAGGCGTCGCGGCCGGGGCTTGGGCACTGCCAGCATGCCGCGATGGGCAAATCCTGTGATGTCGCAGTCGTCGGAGGGGGCATTGCCGGCCTGACTGCAGCCGCACTGCTTGTCGCAGAAGGCCTGCAGGTGGAGTTGCTAGAGGCCCACAGCCAGACCGGTGGCTGCGCTGGAACCTTTCGCCGTGGTCCCTACGTCTTTGATGTGGGGGCAACCCAGGTGGCGGGCTTTGAGCCCGGCGGCATTCACCAGCGCCTGTTTGCGCACTTCGGCCTTCCCTTGCCCCAAGCCTCGGTGCTGGATCCGGGATGCAGCGTTTACCTGGCAGGGGAGTCGGAGCCGATTCAGCTCTGGCGGGATCCCGGCCGCTGGCGCCAGGAGCGGGCCAGGCAGTTCCCTGGCAGTGAGCGGTTTTGGGATCTCTGCGGCTGGCTGCACCGCAGCAACTGGGCCTTTGCGGCCAAGGATCCGGTGCTGCCGCCGCGGAGCATCTGGGATCTCCAGCAGCTGCTCCCGGCCCTGTCTCCAGAGACCCTCGCCAGTGGGGTGTTCGCCACCGCCACGGTGGTCGATCTCCTGCGTCTGGCCGGCTGCAGCGGCGATGAACGCCTGCGGCGGTTTCTGGATCTGCAGCTGCGGCTCTATTCCCAGGAACCGGCGGATCGCACCGCCGCTCTGTATGGGGCCACGGTGCTGGCCATGGCGCAGGAGCCGCTTGGCCTCTGGCATCTGCAGGGCTCCATGCAACGGTTGAGCGAGGCGCTGGAGCAGGCCCTCTCCGCGGCCGGCGGAGCCCTGCGCCTGCGGCACCGGGTTACTGAACTGCAGCCCAGCGCAGACGGGTGGCGGGTGATCGGTACAGCTGCCGCCGGGGCCCCCTTTGAACTGCAGGCCGATCAGGTGGTCTGTTCCCTGCCCCCACAGGCTCTGCCTGGCTTGTTGGGGTCGGCCTTGCCCCCCTCCTATGGGCGCCGCATCGCTGCGTTCCCCGATCCCTCCGGGGCTCTGGTGCTCTACGCCGCGGTGGATCGCCAGCAGCTGCCCCCTGATGGGGCCCTGCACGCCCAGTTGGACTGGGGCGATCCCGGCAGTTTGTTCGTTTCGTTCAGCGCCGAGGGGGATGGGCGCGCTCCCGAGGGGCAGGCCACCTTGATCGCCAGCGTGTTTACCCCTGCCAGGCCCTGGTTTGATCTGCCTGAACCGGCCTATCAGGAGCGCAAACAGCTCACATTGCAGGCCATGCAGGCGGGGCTGGAGCACTGGTTTG
>JAURGL010000152.1 GCA_030833825.1 Vulcanococcus sp. SFB_649D_100_25
CATTCAGCGATGGCTCCTAGAATCGCCTGAACGACAACGCCAGCGAGGACAAGCTTTGGCCAGCAGCTTCGCCAGATTGGCGCGGTCCGCCGAACATGCCGGCCGGTTGCAGGTGTCGAAGGAGCCGGTGGATAACCCTCCCTACGACATCCACACCCTCGGGGATCAGGTGCTGCGCTCGCCTGCCAAGCGCATCGGCAAGGTGGATGACAGCGTCCGTCAGCTGGCCCGCGACATGCTCGTGAGCATGTATGCAGCCCGCGGCATCGGCCTGGCTGCCCCCCAAATCGGGGTGAATCAGCAGTTGCTGGTGATCGACCTGGAGCTGGAGGACCCCAACAGCCCGCCCCTGGTCTTGATCAATCCCGAGATCACCTCCGTTGGTGGTGGGCTGTGCACCTATGAGGAGGGTTGCCTGAGCATCCCTGGGGTCTACCTCGATGTGGTGCGTCCCAGCGTGGTGGATGTCAGCTACCGCGATGCCTTTGGTCGCCCCAAGCGGATGAAGGCTGATGGTCTGATGGCGCGCTGCATCCAGCACGAGATGGACCATCTCAATGGCGTGCTGTTTGTCGACCGCGTCACGGATGAAGACAAGTTGGTCGAGGGCCTGAAGGAGAAGGGCTTTGATCGCTCCGACGTTCGCTCGATCGCCTGAGGCCCTTTGCTATGCCGATGAAACCCCTGGCCGGTCTGTTCCTCGCTCTGGCCTGCGTGCTCGGAATCGCTGCCACCGGCTCGGTCTTTGAGCTGGCCTATGGGAACCCTGAGCTTGGTGTCACCGCGACCGGCGTCATCCTTGGCCTGGCTCTTCCAGGAACCGTGTTGAGCCTGTTGGTGGCCATCCGGATTAATAAGCCGGCCTGAGGGGGCTGGCGCAGCCAGACATCGCTTTTACGATCGGCCTTCCCGAACCAAGCACGTCTGTGTTCTCTCTGGTCCGATCCCTGGCTGTGGTGCTGCCCGTCGCCTCCTTGATGGCGGCGATTCCCCTGGGACCGCTCCAGGCCAAGGCGCTGTTCAGCGCCGCTGAGGTCGATCAGACCAAGTTCGTGATCGTGGCGGCCCCGATCGGTGACGGAGAGCGGGCCCAGCTGAACATCTATGAGCAGCGCACCGAGGCGCGTCCCTGCTACGCGGTGCTCCAGGAGAAACCCTCCAAGGTGGATCCCCTGCTCGCCACCTTCGACTTCACCGGCATCTGCAACCGCTACATCGACGGGAACGGCTATTCCCTGCGGGTGGGAGAGAAAGATCTGGGTTCGGTCTATCGGATCAGCGTGATCCGCGAACGCGGCGACAACCTGTTGGTGGCCTTCCCCTCAGAGCCGGGCGTCGGGCCGGAAATGGTGCTGGCCCGCAGTGGCGGACACACCCAGAACACCGACTATCTGCTGCTTAAGCCTGAGCCTGGCTGGAAACTGATGCGGCGTCAGTTCGGTGGCCGCAACCTGGGTCATGTCTATCTGTATCGCGAGGTCTGGCCTGAAACGGCTGGGGTCCCCAAGCAGCAGGACGAGGCTGCACCGCCCCCGGTCCCGGGCCTCTGGTGAGGTGTTGGAGGACGCTTGCTACCATCGTCAAACTGCAAATTTCCTAAACCGGTTTTATGACCCAGGTCACCGTCGGCGAGAACGAGGGCATCGAGTCGGCTCTGCGCCGCTTCAAGCGCCAGGTCTCTAAGGCCGGGATCTTCGCCGATCTCAAGCGCCTGCGTCACCACGAGACCCCCGTCGAGAAGTACAAGCGCAAGGCCCAGCAGCGTCGCCGTCGCCGCTGATCGGCCACACCAGTCATCCTCTTGGGCGGGAACGGGTGTTTCTACCGGTTCCCGCTTTTTTCATGCGTGCCAATGATGGGACTAGATCCCTGAGGCGATCCCGTGAAGCAGTTGATCCGTGCCCTGAACCGCTGGTTTGGGAACAGTGTGGGCAACGCGTTTGGCAATCCGCTGGAAGAGCGTCAGCACCAGCCCCCCAACGTCGGCGTCCAGCCTTATCGGGACAACCCCCACAAGCACTGACCTCACAACCCCTGGGTCGGCAGATCAAAACTGCGGTAGCTGAGAGCTTCGGCAATGGCCCCAGCGCCCACCGTGTCCTGGGCGTTGAGGTCGGCGATGGTGCGTCCCACCCGCAGCAGGCGATGGGCTGCGCGGGCGCTCAGACGGCGTTGGTCGACGGCCTGCTCCCAGAGCCTTAGGGCCTCAGGGGAGATCCGTGCCTTCTGGTGCAGCTGCTGCGCCGTGAGGTGCTGGTTGGTGATGCCGCCGGGATTGCGCTGCTGCATCAGCTGTCTGGCGCGCAGAACCCGCTTGGACACCGCTGCGCTGCACTCAGGGGCCTTGCTTGTGGCAGGGCTCCGGTAGCGCTGCCCCAGCTCTGATGCGGGTAGCCGTTGCATCACAACCTGGAGGTCGATGCGATCGAGCAGGGGGCCGGAGAGCTTGCTCCAGTAGCGCTGGCGTTGGCTGATGCCGCACTGGCAGTCCCGCTCAGGATCTCCGGCCCAGCCGCAGGGGCATGGGTTGGTGGCTGCCACCAGGCTGATGGCGCAGGGAAAATGCACCCGCAGGCGCGCTCGACTGAGCCAGAGGTCCCCCTGCTCAAGTGGCTGGCGCAGCTGGTTGAGGACGTCCCGGCGGAATTCCGCCAGTTCATCGAGAAACAGCACCCCTCGATGGGCCAGCACGAGCTCGCCCGGTCTGGGCACGGCGCCGGAGCCGATCAGGGCGGCGCTGGTGCAGCTGTGGTGCGGTGCGCGGAAGGGTCTGTTCCGGATCAGGCCGCCCCGCTCCGGGAGCAGCCCCGCTACGGAATACAGCTGGGTGATCTCCAGCTGTTCCTCGCGGGTGAGGGGTGGAAGGATGCCGGCTAGGCGGCGGGCCAGCATGGTTTTGCCGCTGCCTGGTGGGCCAACCAGCAGCAGGTGATGGCCGCCGGCTGCCGCCAGCTCCAGGGCCCGGCGCCCGTGGGCTTGTCCCTGGATGTCCCTGAGGTCGCAGCTGCCGGCCGACGGATCGGTGTTGATGTCGGGTGGGGGCATCGCCCGCTTCGGTTGCTGCGGATCCAGGACTTGCAGGGCGGCTTGCAAGCTGCAGGCCGGCAGGAGCGGCAGCCCCTCCACCAGGGCGGCTTCGGCGTGGTTGGCCTCTGGCAGCAACAGGGCTCTGGCGCCGCAGCGTTGGGCGGCCATGGCCAGGGGGAGGGCGCCGCGGATCGGGCGCAGGTGGCCGTCGAGGCCCAGTTCACCGGCGCACCAGATGCCCTGCAGCCATGCGGGGGGCAGTTGGCCGCTGGCGGTCAGGATCCCCAGGGCAATCGGGAGGTCGAAGGCTGGCCCTTCCTTGCGTAGATCGGCAGGGGCCAGGCTCACAATCACCCGGCTGAGGGGCAGCCGGAAGCCGCTGTTGCGGAG
>JAURGL010000153.1 GCA_030833825.1 Vulcanococcus sp. SFB_649D_100_25
GCGGTGGCCTCGTCCAATAGCGAGGCGTTGGCGATTGGCAGGCCGGTGAGCTCGCTGATCAGCGTCTGGAAATTGAGCAGCGCCTCCAGGCGCCCCTGGCTGATTTCGGCTTGGTAGGGCGTGTAGGCCGTGTACCAGGCCGGGTTTTCAAACACGTGGCGCTGCAACAGCGCCGGGGTGATGCAGCCGTAGTAGCCAAGCCCGATCAGGGACCGTCCCACCTGATTTGCACCGGCGATCTCCCGCAGTTCCGCCAGGGCCTGGGCCTCACTGCAGCCGGTGGGGAGCCCCTCACAGGCCTGCTCCAGGTCCAACCGAATCGCCTCAGGGACCACCTGATCGACCAGGGCCTGCAGATCAGGCAGGCCGAGGTCCTGCAGCATCGCCTGCTGCTCGGTGACTGTGGGTCCAATGTGCCGTGGCACAAAGGCGCTACTCAGGGCCGCGTTCACCTCAGTGGCCATCCACCTTGCCGGCATAGGTGGAGGCATCCATCAGGCCTTCGAGCTGGGAGGGATCACTGGGGCGCACCAGCAGCAGCCAACCTTCGCCGTAGGGATCGTTCTGAAGCTCTTCGGGGCTGGCCAGGACCGCCTCATTGCGGGCCTCCACGCTGCCGCTGATGGGGGCGATCACGTCCTCCACCGCCTTCACCGATTCCACGGAACCAAAGCTGGAGCCCTGGTTCAGGCTGCTGCCCACCTCAGGCAACTCCACAAAGACGATGTCGCCCAGCTGGTCAACGGCGAAGGCACTGATGCCCACCCGCACCAGCTCCCCTTCGGGCTTCGCGTATTCATGGCTGTCGGCGTAGCGGCAGTCGTCGGGATAGCTGAGAGCCATGGGGCCGCCTGGGCGGATCACTGCCGTGCAGTTTGTCTGAAAATTCGCCTCAAGCAGCGGCCGGTCTGCACCAGCCCCCTTCAGCCAGTCCCCGCAGGGCCCTCTCCAACGCCAGTTCGGCATGGGCTTGGGTTGTCCCGCCCTGGGCGTACAGCACGTAGGGCTCCCGCAGGGGGCCATCGGCGGAGAACTCACTGGTGCTGCCATCGATGAAGGTGCCGCCCGCCATCACCAGTTCGCTGGCGTATCCGGGCATGGGGGCCGGCACCGGATCGAGGTAGCTGCCCACCGGCGAGCAGGCCTGAAAAGCGCGGCAGACCGCCTTGAGCGGTTCGGGATCCCCGAAGCGGACCGCCTGGATCACGTCGCTGCGCACCCCACCCACCAGGGGCTTCACCGCATAACCCAACCCGTCGAACACCGCCGCCGTCAGCTCAGCGCAGAGCAGGGCCTCGCTCACCATCTGGGGGGCAAGGAACAAGCCCTGGAAGAGCAGGCGGTGCAGATCAAAGCCGGTCCCCCCTTCACTGCCGATCCCAGGGGCCGTTAAGCGGCAGCAGGCCTGCTCCACCAACTCGGAGCTGCCCGCCACATAGCCGCCGGTGGGGGCGATGGTGCCGCCCAGGTTCTTGATCAACGAGCCCGCCATCAGATCGGCCCCAACCGCCGTGGGCTCCTGGAGCTCCACCAACTCGCCGTAGCAGTTATCGACAAAAACAACGCACGCGGGCTGGATCGCCTTCACGCGCTCCACCAGCCGTCCGATTTGATCCACCGTGAGCGAGGGTCGCCAGCTGTACCCGCAGCTGCGCTGAATCAGGACCATCCGGGTGGGTTCAGCCAGGGCCTCGGCGATCCCGGCTTCATCCACCGAGCCATCAGGCAACAGCTCAACTTCGTCGTAGCGGACCCCGAATTCCGCCAGGGATCCCTGGCCGCTGCCGCGGATGCCGATCACCTCTTCCAAGGTGTCGTAGGGACGTCCCGTGAGGGCCAAGAGACGATCCCCCGGCCGCAACACCCCGTAGAGCGCTGCGGCGATGGCATGGGTGCCACTGACGAACTGCAGTCGCACCGCCGCCGCCTCCGCCTGGAGCCCCTGGGCGAAAACCCGATCGAGCACCTCCCGCCCCAGATCACCGTGCCCATAGCCACTCACGGAAGCGAAGTGATGCACCCCCACCCGCTCCGCCGCAAAGGCATCGAGCACCCTCTGCAGCCTGGGTTTCACCCCGGCCCTGCGCTGCTGAGCCAACGGGGCGATGCGCTCAAGGGCCTGGGCCACCTGATCAGCAGCCCAGGCCAGGTGCGGGGAGGTCATAGGGAGATGGACAGCAACCTCATGCTGCTCCCACGTGCCGGTCAAGCACCCGTCTAGATTTTCTGAACTGATGTTTTGGCTACAGCTTTCGAGCTGCAGCTCGCATCCCAGGCCCTTGGTGCGCAGGCTCCCATCGATGGAGCTCCCCAGCGAACCGCCGCCTGCGCACTCATGAGGAGTTCACTTTGGTCCTAGCCCCCGACAGCGCTGCGTCGGCCCGCATGTCTGGCCCGGATGCGGCAGGCAGCGAGGACCAGTCCGGCGGATCCAACGGCTACACAGCCGCTCAAGAGGCCCGCATGCGGGCGGCCCTGGTGGTGCCCCGCGCACCCCTGCCCCGCAGTCAGAAGAAATACAAGCTGGGGACCACCGGCTTCATGCTCGCCATCCACGTGGGAGCCGTCTTCGCCCTGCTGCCGCAGTACTGGAGCTGGCAGGGCCTGATCGTCCTGGCGGTTCTGTACTGGACCACCGTGCTGGGGGTGACCCTGGGCCTGCACCGCCTGGTGGCCCACCGCAGCTTCGTGGCCCCCAAATGGGTGGAGAGGGTCCTGGTGGTGATGGGCACCCTCGCTTGCCAGAGCGGCCCGATTGAGTGGGTGGGCCTGCACCGCCACCACCACAAGTTTTCCGATCAGCCCAACGATCACCACGACGCCGCCCGCGGGCTCTGGTGGGCCCATAGCGAGTGGATGCTGCACGACATCCCGGCCCTCAAAGAGATTCACCGCTTCACCGGTGACATGCTCCAGGACCCGCTCTACCGCTGGCTCGATCGCTGGTTCCTGCTGCTCCAGATCCCCCTCGGAGCCGCCCTCTACTGGTACGGCAACGCCGCTCAAGTGCATGGCGGTGGCCTTGGCCTGGTGCTTTGGGCCATCCCCCTGCGCCTGGTCCTCGTCTATCACGTGACCTGGCTGGTGAACTCCGCCACCCACGCCTTCGGCTATCGCAACTTCGACTGCCCCGACCTGTCCCGCAACTGCTGGTGGGTGGCGATCCTGAGCTTCGGAGAAGGCTGGCACAACAACCACCACGCCCACCCCTCCAGCGCCCGCCATGGCCTGCGCTGGTTTGAGTTCGACATCACCTGGCAGCACATCAAGTTGCTGCGCAAGCTGGGCTGGGCCAAGCGCATCCGCGAGGCCCGCTATCCCGCCTGAAGCTGCTGCCGGATCGCCTCAGCCAGATCTTCAGCATCATGTCCCCGAAAGCCCGGTTGCTCCAGCAACCGAGCTTTTTGGCGCAGAAG
>JAURGL010000154.1 GCA_030833825.1 Vulcanococcus sp. SFB_649D_100_25
TGGGGGCCACCGGCAGGAGGAAACGGCACCCGGGCCGCTGAGCAGATAAACGATCAGCCGCCTCCAGCAGGAAGGGCATCCCCACCTGCAACTTGGCCCGCTTGGAACCAGGCATCAGGGCGATCCACTCCCCCTCGGGAAGCGGCTGCTGCGCCCGGGCGTCATCGGAGAGATCGGCCATCAGGTCCCCCACCACCTGACAGCGGTCCCGCCAGCGCCGCGCCAGGCGGTCAGCGGCCGCAGGCCCCATGGCGGCGATGCGGTCATTCCAGCGGGGCCAGCGCGCCACCCATTCCGCATAGGTGATGTGGCGGTAGCCCAGGCGCGCTGACAGGAGCACCGTCCAGAACTGATCGCCCCCCAGAAACACCACCACGCCGCGCTGGGGCCAAGCCCCATAGCGCTGAGGACGCAGCAGCAAAGGCCAGAAGCGCCTGGCGGGGATGATCTGCTCAAACAGCCCCATGCGCGCAGCCACCTGGTGCTCAATCCCCGTGGCGTTGGGGCAGGGCACCAGGACCAGCTGCAGTCCCACAGTTGCTTCTGCCTGAAGGGGGCGCAGAGCTAGTTCCCGGTGCAGCCTCTGGGCCAGAGGGCGCACCCAGGTGGTCAGCTCGCCTGGACCATTGCAGACCAAAACGATGGCTGCACGATCACGTAAGGGAGGCTCAGCGGCGGAGAGTTTCACGCTGCGGAGCTCTTAAAGAATGCGGATGGCGAGACTTGAACTCGCAAGACCGAAGTCACACGCCCCTCAAACGTGCGTGTCTACCAATTCCACCACATCCGCGTGGTAGTGAGATGCCATCACTGCCGAAGCAGTCAACGGGATCACGGGGGTACACCGCCGGCGTGCCGGTGGCGTGAGGGATACAACGCGGCTGCGCTGCCCAGGCAATATACCCATCGCCCGCCCCCGAGACCGCCGGAGCAGGGGCGAATCGGGCTGTGGGGCCCTCAGTCAGCACTGATACAGTCCCACCGGCCCGCCCTGCCGGATTCGCCGGACTGCCACTGGATGCCCATCGGCAAACTGCTGATCGCCAACCGCGGCGAGATTGCGCTTCGGATCCTCCGCAGCTGCCGCGAAATGGGAATCCCCACGGTTGCTGTGTACAGCACTGTGGACCGCAACGCCCTCCACGTCCAACTGGCCGATGAGGCGGTGTGCATCGGCGATGCACCCAGCGCCAAGAGCTACCTCAATATTCCCAACATCCTGGCCGCCGCCACGTCCCGCGGCGCCGATGCGATCCATCCCGGTTACGGGTTTCTGGCGGAGAACGACAAGTTCGCGGAAATCTGTGCCGATCACGGGCTGACCTTTGTCGGTCCGTCGCCCGAGTCGATCCGCTCGATGGGCGATAAGTCGACCGCCAAGGCGACCATGCAACAGGTGGGTGTTCCCACCATTCCCGGCAGCGAAGGTCTGCTGGAGAGCGTGCAGGAGGCCCGGGGCCTGGCCGATGCGATGGGCTACCCCGTGATGATCAAGGCCACCGCCGGTGGTGGTGGTCGGGGCATGCGGCTGGTGCCTTCAGCCGATCAGCTCGAGAACCTGTTCAAGGCTGCCCAGGGGGAAGCGGAGGCCGCCTTCGGCAACCCAGGGCTCTACATGGAGAAATTCATCGACCGGCCCCGGCACGTCGAGGTGCAGGTGCTGGCCGACCGTCACGGCAACGTGATCCACGTGGGTGAGCGCGACTGCTCCATCCAGCGCCGCCATCAGAAGTTGCTGGAGGAAGCCCCGAGCGTGGCGATCAACGCCGATCTTCGGCGCCAGATGGGTGATGCCGCGGTGGCCGCTGCACGCACCATCGGCTACGAGGGCGCCGGGACCGTGGAGTTCCTGGTGGACCGGAGCGGGAACTTCTATTTCATGGAGATGAACACCCGGATCCAGGTGGAGCACCCCGTCACCGAAATGGTGAGCGGGGTGGACCTGATCGCGGAGCAGCTGCGCATCGCCGGCGGCGAACCGTTATCCGTGACCCAGGAGCAAATCAAGCTCACGGGCCATGCGATTGAGGTCCGGATCAACGCTGAGGATCCTCGCCAGAACTTCCGTCCCGCCCCCGGCAAGATCACCGGCTGGCTCCCACCAGGCGGACCCGGGGTGCGCTTCGACAGCCACGTGTACACGGGCTATGAAATCCCCCCCTTCTACGACTCTCTGATCGGCAAGTTGATCGTCTGGGGAACCGACCGGGACCACGCCTTGAAGCGCCTGCGCCGGGCCCTCTCCGAGTGCGCAGTCACCGGGATTCCCACCACCATCGACTTCCACCTGCAGCTGCTCGATCGCCCCGAGTTCATCTCGGGCGACGTGCACACCAAGTTCGTGGAGCAGGAAATGCTCCCCAACCCCTAGGCGGGGAGCACGCTGACTTTCAGCATCACCTGGGTGATCAGGCCCTGCTGACCGACCAGCAACTCCCGGACCAGGCTGATCAAACCGACCCAGATCACAGGGGTGACGTCCACCCCGCCGATCGGGGCAATCAGCTTGCGGCTCAGGGCCAGGATCGATTCGGTCGGCAACGCCACCAGCCTCCAGAACCCCTTGCTGAGATCCACCTGGGGATACCAGGTGAGCACGATCCGAAACAGGAACAGCAAGGTCCAGGCGGACAGCAGCAGACCCAAGACCAGATGGAAGGGAGGCAGCAGCACCCGCAGGAGCTCGAGGGTGTTGCCATCAGATCCCGTCACAAAGCTCTAAGCAGCTGGATTGCGATCGTAGGAAGTTGCGATCACTGCCTAGGATTGCCGGCGGATTCGGCATTGCCATGACCCCCTCCCTCGCCAACTTTCTGAGCAGCCTTCTCTGGGGCGCCGTGATTGTGGTCATCCCCGTGGCCGCAGCCGTGATCCTGATCAGCCAGAACGACCGGGTCGACCGCAAGCTCTGATCGCTCTGCAAGCCAGCTCCGGCCTCGACGCCCGGCCTAGAGTGGCCTGAAAGGGCAATCGATCCGTGGTTAACGCCAGCCTGAACTGGGCCAGCATCGTCGGGATCGTGCTGGCCGTCGGTGGCGCCCTCCTCTACTTCATGAGGAGCTTCAAGCCGGCTCTGGCCCGCGATTACGACGTGTTCTTCGCCGCCGTTGGCCTGTTGTGCGGCGGCATCCTGTTCTTCCAGGGCTGGCGCCTCGATCCGATCCTGCAGTTCGGTCAGTTCCTGCTCGCTGGCACCACGGTCTTCTTTGCCTACGAGAGCGTGCGTCTCCGGGGCGTCACCACGGAGCAAGCTCGTCGCTCCTCGTACTTCGATGACGACGATGAACCAGCGCCCCGCCCTCGCATGGGTGGGGGCCGCGACTTCCGTGACGGGCAGGATCGTTTCGATGAGCCCCAGCCCCTGAGGCGGCGCATCCA
>JAURGL010000155.1 GCA_030833825.1 Vulcanococcus sp. SFB_649D_100_25
CGTTGATCCACCGTGGCTGCAATCGCGGCGAGGCGCTCTCTCTCCAGTTCCGCTGGAGGAGTCTTCGGCAGCTCTGGCGGCGCTGGTGGCTGGCTTGGGGCGATGGCCAAGCCTGGCGTGGTCCCGGCCACGGCATTCAGTTGATCGGCTAGCGGCTTGGGATGTCCTTCGCCGGTGGCAGGTGCGCCAGGACATCCCGCTGCGGGGGGCATGTCTGGGGCGATCTTCGGCGGGGGTGCCTCGCCGAAGCGATAACGCAGGCCCACGAGATAGGCGTTGCTGCCTTCACTGACTCCCCCATAGGTGCCATAGGCGCCTGAGCGGTGGTGAAGCCGCCCCACCAGGGACCATTGAGGTTTCACCAAGGCTTCCACCTCAAAGCCGAGGTAATTAAGGAAGGGTTGATAATTCTGGCGAAAGGTTTGCTCGTAAAGGCTGTTGTTGGTCAGCAGGCTGACGCCTTCGACGAAGCCGAGACTGAGCCAGGGCTGCACCCAGGCCCGCAAACCAAAGCCAACGGTGAATTCACCGAAGGTTTGCGGCGGAAGAGGTGCAAATGGTTGGCTGTTGTTGAACTCGCCGCCGGGTTGCCAGGTGGTTTTGTGCAGCAGGGCGTTGGAGTCGAATTCCAGGGCTAGGGGCCCCGCATCAATCAGTCGCTTGTTGAAGTTCACGCCCCATAGGCTTTCTGGTCTCCATCGACCGTTAAAAACGAACGAATCACCGAAGTTGGCGTCGATAGCCTGTCCATAGCCCCAAGCCGTGATCGCGAGGGGGTAGGGATGCCAGTTGGGAACGGGCGGAATCAGGGGGGTGCAGGCCATGGTGCTGGCCGCGGGTCCCACTGCAATTGGAGGAACCCGCCATTGCAAGCGATCGGGTGGTGTAGGAGTTCCTTCAAGGACTTGAGGGGAGGGGATCCCGTTCAGTGCCAGTCCTTGCAGCGTGCCGTTGCCGGCAGCGCTGAGGGGGGTGGTGTTGAGGGATTGCTGAACCAGCAGCGTGCTGTTTCTCCAGTCCTGGTTGACCAGGCGCTCCCCCTTGGCGCCTTTGCGGATGAGTTGTGGGGACTCCGTACTCCAGGAGGGATCAGCAAATGGTGTTGACGCCGGCCAGTAGCTCAGTGGAGAGAGGCTGATGGATGGAGCTGCCTCAAGGTCAAAATCGACGTCACTGGTGTCGAAGTCGATCACCCCGTAGACCGCGTCGGCGTCCCCACTGTTCTCGATCAGGCTGTAGCGAAGGCTGTTGGCTTGGAAATACTGTTCGCCCCGTTGAAAACGAACCCGCCCGGTGAGCAGTACGGTTCGGCTGGCGGTTTCGTATTCCAGGCGGTCGGCAAGAACCCGTCCGCCCGCCAGGTCAACAGACACATGGCCCTTGGCGACGTAGCGCTGGAGCCGTTGATCGAAGCCCTGATCGTCCGCCTGCAGGTTGATCACCACCGGCGGGCCGGCATTGGCAGGGCCGTTATTCGCCCTGGCTGGAGCACCAGATCGGGATCTGTTCGGAGCTTGTGCCTCTGGCTGGGCAGCTCCAGCAGGGCCGCTGAGCAGAGCTCCACAAAGGAGAGTGTGCAACCCCTGGGTCAGTCTCTTCTTGAGCTGAGTCACCAAGGGGATGCACAAGGCCGCGATCTTGCCACGGCGGTTTGGACGCTTGGTCTGAGACGGTGACGGTTGAACGGTCGCCTCAGCTCCGGAGATCACTCCTCGAGGTCCTTGCGGCTGGGGGTCCGGCTGGGATCGCTGGCCAGGAAGCCGAACACGAAGATCCCGATGAAGAAGAAAACGACCGAGTAAACCGAGATCTTGAGAGCAAGCATTGATCTGTCCGGCGGGTGACAGGGAGTGACAGGCGCCAAGTGGGCCCTGAACGACCCTGCGGCAGCCGCATCATCCTATGGGTCGTGAACGCGTTGACCGATGTCCGAGGGCCCAGAGGGCGTTGTTCGCTCCTGGATTGAAACGTTTCGGGCACAAACCCGTTGGGATCTGCTGCCCCTCTGGATGACCCAGGGCCCAGCCGGGCAGAACGTTTTCGCCCTTCAGGACCCCTGGGCTGAGCGGTATCGCCCGGATTGGTATCAACGGGGTTTGCTGAGCTGGCCGAGGGGCGGGCGCTGGATGCGGTTGCAGCTCCAGCTCGACTGTCCCCAGGCTTGGGGGCAACAGCCCTTTGGCGAGCGAGCAGCTCGGCTGGCCCTGCGTTGGTGGGCCGATGCCGCGGAGCTCTGGGCCGATGGCGTCCTCGTTCACCAGGGGGATCTGTTTGATAGCGGCTGCCGTTGGCGCCTGCCGGACTCCTGGTGGCAGGGGCAGCCCCTGCAGCTGGAGTTGCGGCTGCGCTCACCCCTCCATGACGACGGCGCCTTGATCACCAGCGCCATCGAGCAGGAGCCCCTCGACCCCGCCGATCCCGATGGGGTGCTCGCCGCAAGGGTTCTGGAGCTTCTGCAGAGCCGGGCCGTCTCGCTGCCGGTGCTGGACGATCTGGATCCCGCCAAGCCCGCCAGTGCGGCGGCCTTGGCGAGCCGGCTACTACCCCTGACCCGGGAGCGGCCGCGGGGTTCCTTCCATGTTCTGGGTCATGCCCATCTCGATCTGGCCTGGCTCTGGCCCGTGGCTGACACCTGGCAGGCGGCTGTGCGCACGTTCGAGTCAGCCCTGGCTTTGATGGAGCGCTACCCAGAGCTGCACTTCGCCCATTCCAGCCCGGCGCTCTACGCCTGGGTGGAGCAGCACCGGCCTGCTTTGTTTGCCCGGATTCTGGAGGCCATGGAGCGTGGTCGGTTCGAGCCGATCAACGGGCCTTGGGTTGAGAGCGATTGCGTGCTGGTCAGCACTGCGTCGCTGCTCAAGCAGTTTGAGCTTGGTCAGGCCTACAGCCGCGCTCGCTTCCCGCGCTGGAGGCATGACCTCTGCTGGTTGCCGGACAGTTTTGGCTTCGGGGCGGGCCTGCCGGCGGTGGCGGCGGCCACGGGGGTGCGCTGGTTCTGCACCCACAAGTTGGCCTGGAATGCCACCAATCCATTCCCGCATCGGCTGTTCCGCTGGCGTGCTCTGGGAGGTGCAGAGCTGTTGGCTCTGGTCACTGCCCCGGTCGGCACCGATGGCGATCCGCTTGCGATGGAGCGGTACCGGCAGCAGTGGCAGGCGGTAAGCGGGGTCGATACGGCCCTCTGGTTGCCGGGTGTTGGCGACCACGGTGGCGGTCCCACCGCCGAGATGCTCCAGCAGCTGGCTCTCT
>JAURGL010000156.1 GCA_030833825.1 Vulcanococcus sp. SFB_649D_100_25
TCCGCCCCGGCCAGAGCATCCACCCCACCGCCCTGCCGGTAGGCCGCCAGGGCTTCGCTGCCGGGATCATCGGGGAAGCGGGCCACCACCGCAATGGCCGTGGCCCCGGCATCCCGCAAGCGCTCTCCCGCTTCCAGCAGCAGATCAGGCCGCTCGAGCTGCCCCCAACTGGCCCCACTCTCCCCTTGCCTCAGGCTGACCCCCAAGGGAGCGGACGTGGTGACCACCGGCCCAACGCTCAGCCCCAGGCTGGCGCGGCAACCATCGGCCACCTGGAGATGCCGCAGCCGCAGCTCCTCCTCAATCCCCGCATCCAACAGCAGCCCGATCCTCTGGCTGCGCACTGGCTCCAGGGCGAGCTCACCGGCGGCAAAGCGATCGAGGCTCGAGCCCTCCACGTAGTGAATCCGTGGATCGCTCCAATAGAGCGAGGCCCCATTCATCACATTGGGGTGGGTGATCAGGCAACCACTGGCAGCGGCCAGCAACCGGGCGGCCGGGACGGCGTCCCCGGCATAGCCCCCCACCTCGCAGCCGATCCCCGTTGGGACCACCATCACGGTGGGCAGTGGTGAGCCAGGGGCACTCATACCAACAAGCTGGGACGGCGGACCATCGCCTCAATCACCAACTCCCGGCTCCCATCGGGGGCAGCTGACGCCTGGGTGATGGCCCAACGCAGGGGCTCCCCATGGCTCTGCAACAGGGCCTCAATCTGCGGACGCAGCGGACCGGGTTTGCCGTGCAGGCGCAGGGTCAGCTGAGCCAGGCTCACTTTTGATATTGACCGAACTGGGCTTCGTAGAGGGCATCCTCCTGACCGGCCAGCACCTTGAGGTCGCTCCGGGGGAAGGCCACACACAGCAGGGCAAAACCCTGCTCCTGAAGGTCAGCCTTGACCCCCATTGCATCGGGTTGGTGCACCGAGCCTTCCTTGATCACAGCCGCGCACGTGGTGCACACCCCCGAGCAGCAGGAGCTCGGTAAGGGGACCCCCGCGGCTTCCGCTGCCGCAAGAACAGTTTGATCAGCCGCGCAGCTGAAGCTGTGCGTCGCCCCGTCGAGTTCGCAGACCACGGTGAAGGTGTCGCTCATGGACGCAGCTGATCAGACCAGAAGCTCCCCATTGTCCAGGATCACGGCCCGGCCAGGGCGCCCCACTGCTGCGGGTGCGGCGCCAGGTATTCCGGTGGGGCCAGCCCAGGCTGCTCGCAGAGCGGTGCACTCAAGGCCAGATCAAAGGCCAGGGACACCCGCAGATCGCCCTCATCCTCATTGGCCGTCACGGCGTGGTCGATCTGAGCGGGGAACAGGACCAGCAGTCCGGTCCGCGGAGCGATGTCGACATGGGGTGCATTCCAGTGCCCTGATCCATCCAGGGGACCGTCATGGCCCACCGCCAGGCCAGGGACCAACTCATTGCTCTGATGCGGCGGGAACAGCCGCAAACAACCGCTGCGCCCGGAGCCATCCCCATTGAGGTAGACGATGGCGCTCAGGTGCGCATTGGGGTGGTGATGCCGGCCCACCCCCTGGCCGGGTTCACTGACCACCGGCCAAGCCCGCTGAAGATGCAGCGCCACCTGATCGCTCCGGAAGCCCAACTGCTGCAGGTAGGCCCAGGCGTGCTGCTGCACCTCGGCAGTGATCGCCGCGAAGGCGGGGAGCTGATGCAGCTGCCAAACCCCATTGATGTCCCCGGTCCAGGCACAGCCAAGGTTGGGGTTCCCCGTGGCCTCCCCCCGCAACCCCAACACGTCCTGCAGGAGCAGGACCGAATCCATCGGATCGAGCCTGAGTTGCGCCGTGGCCAGCGCCAGGGGGAAGAGCGGTTGCAGTTGAAGCGACATGGAGCGCAGCTGCTGCCGTCATCCTGCGATGCCGCCGATCAGACACAAAAAAAGCCCTCCCGCAGGGAGGGCTTTGAAGGGCAAGAGCGTGAAGCTCAGGCCATGGCGGCGGCGCCACCGACCACTTCCAGGATCTCCTGGGTAATGGCAGCCTGGCGGGCCTTGTTGTAGTCGAGGGTCAAGGTCTTGGCGAGAGCCTTGGCGTTGTCGCTGGCGTTGTTCATCGCCGTCATCCGGCTGGCCAGTTCAGATGCAGCGGCTTCCTGGAGGGAGCGCAGCAGCTGGTTCTGCAGGTACAGAGGCAGCAGGGCGTTCAGGAGCTGATCGGGGCTCTGTTCGAACACCAGATCAGAGGGCAGCGAGGGCTGCTCGTTGCTCACCTTGCCGGTCTCGACCCCGAGCTGACCATCGCGGGTGGTGAGACGGAAAATCTCATCATCCGGGCTGGCGATGCCCTGGGGATCCAGGGGCAGGAGGGTCTGGGACACCGGCTTGGAGCTCACCAGGTTGATGAACTTGGTGAAGATGATCTCGACGCGATCGGTGCTTCCGGAGAGGAATTCAGCGAGCACTTCGTCGGCAATCTTGCCGGCTTCAGCTGCGTTGGGGACCTGCTCCAGGCCCATGAAGGTGGCCCGGATGGTGTACTGACTCGCCCGGTTCTGGAAGTAAGTGGCCACCTTGCGGCCAATCAGAACGAGGTCGACGTCATAGCCCTGTGATTTGAGCTCAGCGTGACGCTGCTCGGTGCGCTTGATGATGTTGGCGTTGTAGCCACCGCACAGACCCCGGTCGCCGGTGACGGCAAGCAGGGTGATGGTGCGGACATCGCGGTTCTCCAGCAGCGGAGCGTCGGCGGTCTCGAACTGCATCCGAGCCTGGAGGTTCTCCAGAACACGGGCGAGTCGGTCCGCAAACGGACGGCTGCGCAGAACTTGTTCCTGAGCCCGGCGCACTTTGGCGGCAGCCACGAGGCGCATGGCCTCAGTGATCTTCCGGGTGTTCTTAACGGAACTGATCCTGTCGCGGATCTCCTTGAGGTTCGCCATGGAAAGGGGTCTCCGGGGTAACCGTCAGGATCAGGCCGCAGCCAGCATCGACGACTTCACTTCGTTGATGGCGGCCTTGAGCATGGCTTCAGCGTCTTCGCTGAGCTGTTTCTCGGTCTGAACTTTGTTGATGAACTCAGGCTTGCTTGTCTTGAGGTACTCACGCAGTTCGCGGCAGAACTGAACGACGGACTCCACAGGAACCTCGTCGATCATCCCCT
>JAURGL010000157.1 GCA_030833825.1 Vulcanococcus sp. SFB_649D_100_25
CGGGCAGGGGCTGGCAGCCTCAGTGAGCTGGCGGTCGGCGGCAGCGCGTCGATCCTGGTGCCCGTCCCCCAGGCTGCCGACAAACACCAAGACGCCATCGCCGGTGCCGCCGCCGCCCTGGGCGCCGCGGTTATCGTCTGGCAGCACCCCCCCGAGCATCCGGCCCTGCTCCAGGCGATCTGGCGCCTACTGGGCCCCAGGCTTCGGGGCTGCGATCCGTTCATCGATCCGCTACTTCAACTGCGCGCGGGGATGGAACGCCTGGCGGTGCGTGATGCCGATCAGCTACTGGCGCGGCTGCTGATGGAGCTCAGCGCGTAAAGCCCGAATGATGCGCTGATTTCCGCGGCGACTCTGGTAGCCGATCCGCAGCCAGCTCTCGCCCAGCCCAGGGAAGGAGCGGCAATCGCGCAGCAGGATCCGGTGCCGCTGCTCGAGCGCTTGCCGAAGGGGCTGCAACGACCACGGCTTCCCGTCGCGCTCCCCGCGAATCAAGAGGTAATTGGCGGCAGACGGCAACGGTTGCACGCCCGGCAGTGCTTGCAACTGGTCGAACAGCCAACGCCCCTCCTGAGCGCACCAGCGCTGCACCCGGCGGCACCAGAGGCGGTAAGCACGTGGATCGCAGAGCAAGGCTTCAGCGAGAGCTGAGGCGAAGGCATTGATGGGCCAGGGGTCTCTCCAGGCCGCCCAACGCTCCAGCCGCTGCGGCTGGGCCACGGCGTAACCCAAGCGCACCCCAGCGATCCCGTAGAGCTTGGTGAGGCTGCGGATCACCACCAGATTCGGAGTGCTCGCCACCAGTGGAATCAACGACTGCTCCTCGCCATGGGGCACCAAGGGCAGAAAGGCCTCATCGCAGATCACCAGGCGATAGCGATCCAGCAAGGGTTGCAGGGAGGCCCGGCTCCAGAGCTGCCCGGTGGGGTTGTGGGGGTTGGTGATCCAAAGCACGTCCCCTGATCCGCAATCAGGGATGGCCTGGGGGAACGCGTCATCCCATTGGAGGGGAATCGAGGGCTGATGCATCGCCCCGTCCCAGCAGCGCAGGCCCCGGCCGTAATCAGCAAAACCCGGCTGAGGCACCACAGACCGCCCGCACTGGGAGGCATCACGGGCGGCCCAGGTGAACAGCTCGGCGGCACCATTGCCCGGCAGCACCAGCTCCGGATCCACCTGATGCAGTCCGGCCAGCAGGCCCCTGAGGCGCTGACTGCGCCGATCGGGATAGGAGCGCAGATCAGCCCGCAACAGGGCCCAGCGGGCAGGCAAGGGCAGGGCAAAGGGCACCAGCGAGGCGCTGGCATCCAGCAACTGGCTGGGCCGGCAACCCAGGCGCCGCGCCGTGGCCTCCAGGTTGCCGCCGTGGGGTTCCATCCCTCCAGCCTGATCGACGATGCCAGCAGCTGCCGTTAAAACGACCCCAGCGCCTCTGCCATTCCCCATGGGTCACCACCGCCTCAGCCTTGGCGTGCTGGCCCTCGCCCTCAGTGGCAGTGCAGCAGTGGCGGCGGACGATGCGGCCGTGATTCGCACCCTTGAGCAGCGCCACTGTGAGCGCTGCCAACTGCAGGATGCCGATCTGGTGCATGCCGATCTGCGCGATGCCCAACTGCAGGGGGCCGCATTGCAACGGGCCAATCTGAGCGGCGCCCAGCTGGATGGGGCCAATCTCCGCGGGAGCAACCTGAGCTTCACGAGCCTGGCGGGGGCATCGCTGCGGGGCGCCGATTTACGGGGCACTCAGCTGGATGGCACCGACCTGCGGGACAGCGACCTCTCCGGCGCCCAGCTCGATCCAGGCGCCCTGGAGCGCGCCCATTGGCAGGGAGCCCGGGGGATCAGTCCTGCGGTGCAGAGCTACGCGGAACTGCACAACGCCGGGGTGCGCGCCGCTGCGGCAGGCCGCTTCCCGGAAGCGGAGGCGTTCTTCAACAGCGCCATCCAGCGCCTTCCTGATGCCGCGGTGAGCTGGGTCGCCCGGGGCATGAGCCGCGCTGAGCAGGGCAACCTGAGCCTCGCCGCGCAGGACCTGGGTTACGCCAGCAAGCTCTACGCCGCCATGGGCGACGAGCCCCAGGCCAAGGCTCTAGAGCAGGCCTCCCAGCAGTTGCTGGCACCCAGCAAAACCGCCAAGCGCGGCAACGGGATGGGCTCTGCCCTGCTGGGTGGGGCCATGGCCGCCTTCAAGATCATTGCTCCGCTTGCCGCGAAGGCGGTTCTGCCGGGCGCGCTCTAGTAGTTGGAGCCGGAGAGGAACTGACGGGCATCCGGGGTGGCCGCTTGATAGCCATAGCCGTAGGACCCCCCATCGTCATCGCGGACAATCCGCGGCGACACCATGATCACCAGTTCACGCTTCTCCCGGGACGTGGTTGAGTCGCGGAAGAACTGACCGACGAAGGGAATGTCCCCGAGCACCGGCCACTTGCGCACAACGGATTGATCAACGTCGGAGATCACACCCGTGAGGATCAGGGTCTGCCCATCACGCACCCGCACCTCACCGGTATCAAGACGACGAGTGGTCAAAGTATTCACCAGGCCGCAACCTTCCACGCGCACATTGGTGCCGACCACCGCTGAGATCTCTGGCGACATCGAGAAGGTGACAAAGCCGTTGTCATCAATGCGCGAGACCCGTGCCCCAAACGTGAGCCCTGCCGTACCGAACTGGGGCTGACAGCTGTTTGGGGCTCCATTCTGCCCAGCCTGCACCTTGTAACTCACGATCTGCTGCTCCCCGACGGTGACGAAGGACTCATTGGAGAAGGGCCGACCAATGGTCGCCGTATTGAGAGCCGCTGTGCCCGCACCACCCACGGAGACCGAGGCCCCGGAGGTGATCGGCTCAGAGTTTTCGCTGATGATCAATGTGGGCGAGGCGAGAACCTTGGTGGAATTCGATTCGATCAACGCCTTCACAAAATCGAAGTAATTTGAAGGTCTATTCCCATAGGCAAGGCCAGGATTCACGGGTGCAGGATCAACAGGCTCAACCCTTTGTTGAGCGACATTGGCAAGCTCGCCAGTTGCAGTCTGAACCTCGACTTTGGCACTCTGAGCCCCACCAGAGATTGTATTAAAGTTCGCATCATTGGGGGGCA
>JAURGL010000158.1 GCA_030833825.1 Vulcanococcus sp. SFB_649D_100_25
ATCCGTGCGCTGCACACCACTGCCCCCGCAGGTGCTGCAGGTGATGTTTTGGTCCTCCAGAAAGCCACTACGGCGCCCCTCGGATCTGGCCATGGGCCTGCTCCTGTAATGGCTTCAGTGTGGTCCGGTTCAGGGGCTTTGATCCCAAAAGGATCCTTAAGCCTTGCTGCCCAAATACTTGATCAGCGCCTCGAGTGAGCTGCTCTGCAACAGCTCCTGAGCGCTCAACCGGCTGCCCTCAGGCACGAGGTTGACACTGGCGGCCATCAGCCCGATCACGCCAGCGGCATCGTGCCCCTCCTGTTGCAGGGCAGGCAGCCCCATGCCCCCGTCTCGTTTGGAGAGCCGCTCCCCCTGGGAATCGGTCCAGAGGGGCACATGCCAGTACCGCGGCAGGCCAGAGCCGAGGCAACGCATCAGGGCCACCTGCGGAGCGGTGGTGTGCCAGAGGTCAATGCCCCGCACCACATCCCTCACCCCCAGCAGCGCCTCATCGACAGCGGTGGCCAGGTGATAGGCGAACAAGCCATCGGAGCGCCGCAGCACCACATCACCCACCTCGCTACCGGCATCGAGGCAGCCGTCTGGGCCGAGGCACTCGCTCCACTGCAGCTCCCCCGGCGGAAGGCGCAATCGCCAGCTGGGCAGGCGCCCCTGCTCAGGGCCCCACTGCGGAGGGAGCGGACGGCAGAAGCCTGGGTACACCGGGGAGCGGCCATGGGGCGCGGAGATATCCGCCAGCAGACGCCGACTGCACCGGCAGGGATAGAGAAGACCATCCCTCCGGAGGCTGGAGAGAACCGTTGCGTAAAGACCCCGGCGCTCGCTCTGACGCAGCACCGAACCATCCCAGTGGAGGCCAAGCCAGCTCAGATCCTCGAGAATGATCTGCTCTGCTCCGGGGCGGTTACGGGGGGTATCGAGATCGTCGAGGCGAAGGAGCCATTCACCACCCTGCAGGCGGGTGATCAGCCATGACAGCAGGGCCGTGCGCAGATTCCCCAGGTGCAGGCGCCCCGTGGGGGAGGGTGCGTAACGCCCACGGCAACCGGATTGCCGCTGTTCCTCAGCCTGGGACAGCAACCGCTGCAGGTGCTCCGGCAACACGACTGCGATCACCTCAGCTGAGCCCAGCATGCAAAAGGGCGGCCCGAAGGCCGCCCTTGCTCATGCCGTCTGCGGAAGCGTCCGACAGCAATCAGCCCTGAACGCGATCCTTGAACAGCTTGCCGGCGGTGAAGGCGGGGACGCGCTTGGCAGGGATCTTGATCTTCTGGCCGGTCTTGGGGTTCAGACCCTGACGTGCAGAGCGCTCGCGGGGCTCGAACGAGCCGAAGCCCAGGATCGACACCTTCTTACCTTCGACAACGGAGTCGATGATGGTGTCGATGGCGGCATCAACCACCTGGGCCACGTCGGTCTTGGTCAACTCGGTGCGAGCAGCCACGAGGTTGACGAGGTCAGCTTTGTTCATCGGAGTGGGAAGCCTCTGGGCTCAGTAGCAGCAGGGCGGAGTAAGAAATCCCCGCCACCACTGGTTTCAGCGCGCCAATGGTATGGGGGTTGGCAAGGGCCGGCAACCACTGAATCCCTCAGCCGGGGCAGGTTTTGACACTTTTCCTGCCGAAATCAGCCCCTACGGCATCGGCTGATCGCGCAAGGAGAGGAGATCAAGGGCAGCCAACCGCTCCTGCAGGCAAGGGATCAGGGCCTCTCCGCGCAGGGCCCCAAGTCCAGCACCACTCGCCAGCCACAGCGGGGGTTCTGAGGGAATCCAGGCCCGCAAATCCGCAAGGCTGTTCAGCCACCGCCCCCAATGAAAGGAGCGCCGGCTTCGCAGGGGCAGGGCCTGATCCGGAGCAACGGGGCTGAGCAAACGTCCGCAAAACAACACCGGCGGTTGCTGTGCGGTGGCATCGGCAAGAAGAACGGCGCTGCCGGGGGTGGGGCCGGGGGTCCAGCGCAGGGTCAAACCGGGGGCGATGCGGTGTTCGCGGCCAAACGTCTCCAAGGCAAGCCCGGGAAGCAGATAAGCCTCCTGTTCCTGCACCAGCACTGGCCAAGACAGAGCGTCCTGGATGCGCCGGATACGGCCATGGCCCTCACGGCTGGTCAGGACGACCTGTCCGGAGCCGCGCTCAGCGAGAAAAGCCAGGTTGGCCTGCGTCAGACCGGGGCAATCCACCAGCACTCCTGCGGCAGCGCACCCGGGGGTCTCCAGCCACCAGGCGGAGCCACCCATGCAGTCCCGGTTGGGAGCGAACAACCAGAGGCGCTCCTGGACCTGCCGGGGCGGACGACCTTCGGGCAGCGGCTGAGTGCTCTCCACGGACATTTCAGGCCAGACCCGTTCGACCAGATTTAGCTTGTAACAGCAGCCTGCTGGTTCCGTTGGCGTCGATCCATCTCGGACAGCCCTGGCCACTGGGGGCCCAAGCCACGCACAGGGGGGTGAACTTTTCCCTGGCGGCCCCCAGTGCCACCCGGGTGGAACTCCTGCTGTTCAGCCATGGGAACGCGGCGGAACCCGACCAGGTGGTGGAGCTCCATGGGCAACACCGTTCTGGCGACATCTGGCATGTGGAGGTGGAGGGCGTCGGCATTGGCTGCTGCTACGCCTATCGGGTCTTTGGCCCCCTGCAACCCGGCCGGCACGGCTACAACCCTTCCAAGCTCCTCCTGGATCCCTGTGCCCGAGCGATCACGGGATGGGATGTCTATCGGCGGGTTGACGCCCTCGGCGCCATGCCGAACACGGCGAGATGTCTCAAAGGGGTTGTCACCGAGCGCGATCGCTTTGATTTCCAGGCCGCTCCCCGCCCCCGCCACAGCTGGCAGCGCACCCTGATCTACGAGCTGCATGTGGGCGGCTTCAGCCGCGGCCAGGGGAGTCCGGTCAGGAAGGAAGCCCAGGGCACCTACCTGGGCCTGATCGAACTGATCCCCTACCTCAAGGAACTGGGGATCACCACGGTCGAACTGCTGCCCGTGATGGCCTTCGACCCCCATGACGCCCCGCAAGGGCGGATGAACTACTGGGGCTACAG
>JAURGL010000159.1 GCA_030833825.1 Vulcanococcus sp. SFB_649D_100_25
CCCACCACCAGGAAAAAGGCATCCGGCATGCGCCGGTGCAGCCACACGATCGAGGTGAGTCCGCAGAACACCTCCCGCTGGCCGCTCTCCTTCAGGGGTGGCGGGAGTGCTCCTGAAGCAGGGGGAGAGCTGAGGGCCATGGTCGGCCAGGTACGAACCGTGCCTCCCGGGTTAGCGCTGACTTGTGCCTCTTGGGAATGCGCCCGTACAAGCCGTCACCTTCGGGTGAGGGATCAAGCACAAACGCCCGATGTTCAACTGGCGGGCAGTGAGCGCAAAGACTCCTCCGAGCCCATCACCACCAGGAGCTCCCCGTTGGCGAGCACATGGGAGGCGGGAGGGTTGACGTGCAACTTGCCGGCGGGACCAGCCGCAAGAACGTTCACGTTGTAGTGCTTACGCAGGTTGAGGTCCCGCAGGGAGTGCCCAACGAAGGCTTCGGGCACCTTGATCTCCTCGATGCAACTGCGGTCATCGAGGCGGAGCTGCTCCAGCAGGTTGGGCCGCACCAGTTCGATGCCCAGGCGCTGACCCATCATTTTCGAGGGGAAGACGACGCGATCTGCGCCCACCCGCTTCAGCATCTTCATGTGCAGATCGCTGGTGGCCCGGGCGATCACCTGCTGCACCCGGGTGCCTTGGGCGTCCTTGCAGATCAAGGTGGCCGTGATGCTGGCCTCAATCGGCTCACTCATCGCCACCACCACGGTTTCCATCTCCAGCACCCCCGCCGCCCGCAGGGCCTCCTCATCGGTGCAATCCACCACCCGGGCTTCGATCGAAGGATCGATCTGACGCAGCTCATCAATGGCCCGCTGGCTGGAGTCGATCGCCAGGACCTCCGCTCCGGCTCGGAGCAGTTCAGCGCAGACGGAGGAGCCAAAACGCCCCACACCGATCACGGCATAACCGCCGCGTCGCACACCACCCTCAGAAGACCACTGCCACCACTGATTCACGGCCGGCTCACACGTGTGCACCCGTTCTAGGCGGTGATCACCTCAGACATAAAGATCCTCGCGGGGGTAGCCCACACGGGATTGGGGGCGATGGCCATAGAGGGCTGAGAGCAGCAGCAGGATGCCGATCCGGCCCACGAACATCCCCACCATCAGCACCAGCTGCCCCCAGCGGTTGAGGTTGGCGGTGACCCCGAGATCCAGACCCACCGTGCCGAACGCCGACACGCAGGTGAACAGCTTCTCCAGGAAGCTGAAGGACTGCACCTGGGACTGATCCGCCGATGCCCCCAGCCCCAGCAACAGGGCCATGAACACCACGAACAGGGCAGAAGCCAGGGTGACTCCCACCGCCCGAAGCACCGTGGAATCCGGGATCTGACGGCGGTGCAGCAACACATCACTCCTGCCCTGCAGGGTGGAGCGTGTTGCCCCCATCAGGATCGCGAAGGTGGTGGTCTTCACCCCGCCACCGGTGCCGCCGGGACTGGCCCCGATGAACATCAGCAGGATCATCAGCAGCAGGCCCGCATCGGTGATGTGATGGGCCGAGAGGGGAATCGTGTTGAAACCGGCCGTCCGGGTGGTGATCGACTGAAACACCACGATCTGCAGCCGTTGCCAGACGCTGAAGGACTCCATGGCCGTTGCTCCGTAACCGAAGTGCTCGGTGATCCAGAGCCCGGCCGCCCCGACCACGATCAGCAAGACCGTGGTGCGAATCACCAGGCGGGTGTGGAGGCTGAGACGCCTGATGCGGCGCAGGCGAAAACGATTGATCCAGATGTCATTGGCAACGCGCCAGCCAATGCCGCCGATCACGATCATCAAGGCGATGACTCCGTTCACCACCGTGTTGTCGCGGTAGGGCTCGAGGCTGTTGGACCAGAGCCCGAAACCGGCATTGTTGTAGGCGCTGATCACGTGAAACATCGAGGCCCAGAGCCGCTGGCCGGGCTCCTCGATATCGGTGAACCCGAAGCTGTAGAGCACAGCGGTGCCAACCCCCATCACACACAGGGCCACCAGCAGGATGCTGTGAAAGGTCGGGCCGATCCCCCCGACGCCAAACTCATCAAGGGCACGCCCTTTGTCGAGGCGGTGTCGCAATCCCGAACGGCCCTGCACGAACCCCTGCAGAAAGGTGGTGATCGCCATCAGGCCCAATCCCCCGGTGATGATCAAACCGGCAAGGGCCACCTGCCCAACAAAGGTGAGGTCGCGGCCCACATCAATCACCGAGAGGCCGGTCACCGTGATCGCCGAGGTGACGGTGAACAGGGCCTGCCAGAGGCCCACTTCATCGGTGGAGCAGAGGGGACTGGAGAGCACCAATGTCCCCACCGCAATCACCAAAAGGCCTGTCACCGCAGTGAATTGCGGCACCGTGAGCTGATGGCGCCAGCGCTGCAGCGCCCAGACCGGGTTGCTGGGAGACGAGTTCATCTCGCAAACCGTAGGTAAGGTCCGGTCCAACTCGCACCGTCACGGGGCTGATGAATCCGATCGTTGTGCTGCTGACCCTGGCGGCGCTGATCCTGGTGGGCTCGGCCCTGGCCTCCAGCACCGAAGCGGCGATGCTGACGGTGAACCCGATTCAGGTCCACACCCTCAAGCAACAGCGGGTGCCGGGATCGCGGGCACTGGAGCGGATCAAGGCCAGGCCTGGGCGTGCCTTGGTGCTGCTGGTGGTGATCAACAACCTGTTCAACATCTCCGGATCGATGCTGCTGGGCAGCCAGGCCGACCAGGTGTTTAAGGACATCCCCGGGGGAGCCTGGGCCCTGGTGGCCTTCAACGGGGGCTTCACGGTGGCCGTGATTCTGCTGGGGGAGATCCTCCCAAAAACGATCGGCAACAGCTTTGCGATGCCGATCTCCCTCACCGCGGCCCGTTTCCTGCTGCTGCTGGAGCGTCTGACCCTGCCCCTGCTGCTGGTGCTCACCGCCGCCGCCGTCCTCGCCGGGATCACGGCATCC
This sequence comes from Vulcanococcus sp. SFB_649D_100_25, assembly GCA_030833825.1. Lineage (GTDB taxonomy): Bacteria > Cyanobacteriota > Cyanobacteriia > PCC-6307 > Cyanobiaceae > Vulcanococcus. The sequence goes on from JAURGL010000159.1 coordinate 2,939, forward strand.
GATGGACCGGGCCGGGTGAGAGTAACCACAACCTAGGCAAGATCGCCACGGCGCTGTATCAAGCCGGCGAAGATTGCGAGACA
>JAURGL010000015.1 GCA_030833825.1 Vulcanococcus sp. SFB_649D_100_25
TGCCAATGGGTGATCGTTCGGCTTCTCGGTGGTCGGGGGCACTGGAGCTACGGCCTTGAACGGCTTCAGCACTGGGTAGCCGCCAAGCCTGGACGGGAACTCCTGGTGATGGCAGGTACCGCGGAGGACGATCGCTCTCTGGCGGAGCTTGGCTCTGTGCCTCTGGAGCTGGCACTGGCCTGCAGCCGCTGCCTGCGGGAAGGGGGAGAAGGGAATCTGGCGGCCGTCCTGAATGCCCTCCGCACCTACCAACCGGGTGAAACGCCTCCGCTTCCCCAGGTCCAAGGACTCCGCGATCCCGCCCCGCACGACTGGCGCGATGACCCAGGTCCCCGGGTAGGGGTTGTTCTGTATCGGGCCCTGCTGCAATCGGCGGATCTTGGGCTGGCGGAGGCCCTGGTGGATGCCCTGCGGAAGCAGGGACTGGCCCCCCGGGCCTTATGGGTGAGCAGCCTGCGGGACGAGGCGGTCCAGCAGGGTGTGGGCGATCTGTTGGCCCGTGAAGCGGTGCAGGCGGTCCTCTGCACCACCTCGTTTGCTTCGGTGCAGTTCTCCGAGGCGGGCCTGGGCGCTCCGCTGTGGAATCGCCTCAACGTTCCGGTCTTCCAGGTGCTCTGCAGCACCCAATCCCGTGAGTCCTGGCAGTTGAACAGCCTCGGGCTCTCGCCCCTGGATCTGAGCCTGCAAATCGCCCTACCCGAACTGGACGGCCGCATCACCACCCGTGTCGGCGCCTTCAAGGAACTGAGCAGCGCCGACCCTCGCCTGGCCACGGCCCTGCACCGCTACGTCCCGGATGCGGAGCGTCTGACCTGGATTGCCGAACTCACCGCCCGCTGGTGTGAACTGCGCCGCACGCCACCAGGAGAGCGTCGCCTCGCCCTGGTGCTGGCGAACTACCCCACCCGCAACAGCCGCCTAGCCAATGGCGTTGGCCTCGATACCCCCGCCAGTGCTGTCTCGATGCTGCACTGGTTGCGGGAGAGCGGCTATGCCCTGGGGACTGACCTCCCCAGGGACGGCGATGCCCTGATTCAGAACTTGCTCTCAGGGCGCAGCAATGACCCTGAGAGCAGCCACCGGGCACCCCTGGACCATCTGCCTCTCGCGGACTACCAGCGCTGGTACGACGCTCTACCCAGTGGGGCCCGCCAGGCCCTGGAGGAGCGCTGGGGTCCCCCAAGCCACGATCCAAGCCTCGAAGGGCCTGGTTTCCCGATCCATGGCCTGCGCTTCGGCCATGTTCCGGTGCTGATTCAGCCCTCACGTGGCTACGAGCGTGATCCCAGCCTCAGTTATCACTCCCCGGATCTTCCCCCGACCCACCACTACCTGGCGCAGTACCTCTGGCTGCGGGAGCGGGCAGGGATCCAACTGATCTGCCATGTCGGCAAGCACGGCAACCTCGAATGGCTGCCTGGCAAGGGGCTCGGGCTCTCAAGCAGTTGCTACCCGGATCTGGCCCTTGGGCCAATGCCTCACCTCTATCCCTTCATCGTCAACGACCCAGGTGAAGGGTCCCAGGCCAAGCGCAGAGCCCAGGCCGTGATCCTGGACCACCTAACCCCGCCGCTCGGGCGGGCCGGATTGCATGGCGATCTGCGCTCGTTGGAGGCCCTGATTGACGAGTACTGGGAGGCCGTTCAACTGGGGAGCACTCGCGCCGAGGGTCTGCGGGAAGCCGCCCTGGCCCGACTGGTTGAGCTGGAACTTCCGGACCTCCTGAACCGTGGCGAGCAGGACCCCCTGGATGCTGCGGAGGGGTACCTCTGCGAACTGAAGGAGGCGCAGGTCAGAACGGGACTGCACCGCTTTGGTCAGCTGCCTGATGCGCTGCGGTTGGGGGAGCTGCTGGCCTGTCTGGCGAGAGCTCCTCAAGAAGGCGGACCTGGACTCACCCAGGCCCTTGCCCGCGACCAGGGCCTCCTGCTGGACCCCTGGTCGGATCCGGAGGAGGACCTCCTGTGCACCGAAGACAAGCAGCGGTTGGATCAGCTGGGGGTGATGGGAGCACGGCGCTGCGGTGACGCCATCTGCTGGTTGGAAGGGCAGGCCCTGGATCTCTGTCAGCAGCTGTTGGCCGTAGAGACGCCGGGGGATCAGATCGCCGGCTCACCCGGGCCCGGCACCGATGCCGTCCTTGCGCGCCTCAGGGCTGGACTGCTCCCGAATCTGCTAGCCAGCGGCCAGGCCGAGCAGGGCGCCTTCCTCTGTGGTGCTGGCGGAGGCCGCATCGCCGCAGGACCCTCCGGCGCCCCCACCCGAGGACGCCCTGACCTCTTGCCCACTGGCCGCAACTTCTACAGCGTTGACCTGCGGGGACTACCGACGGAGGCCGCCTGGGATCTGGGGCGGCGCAGCGCTGAATTGCTCCTCGATCAGCACCTAATGGAAGAGGGGGAACCGCTCCAAAACCTCGCCCTATCGGTCTGGGGGACGAGCACCATGCGCAACGGTGGCGAAGACATTGCCCAGGCCATGGCCCTGCTGGGGGTCAGGCCGATCTGGGATGGGCCGAGTCGACGGCTCGTGGACCTGGAGTTGATTCCCCTCTCAGCCCTTGGACGTCCACGGGTCGATGTCACGCTGCGGATTTCGGGGCTGTTCCGCGACGCCTTCCCGCAGCTGGTGAGCTGGTTCAACCGGGCGACAGCGATGGTGGCCGCTGCCGACGAGACCGATGCCCAGAATCCGCTTGCCGCCGCCGCTCGGGTGGACGGCCACGCCTGGAGGGTCTATGGCTCTGCCCCTGGGGCCTATGGAGCGGGCCTGCAGGGGTTAATCGACAGCGGTGAATGGGAGAGCCGCTCCGACCTCGGCGGGGCCTATCTGAACTGGAGCGCCTGGCGCTACGAGGGGCTTGGAGGCATGGGGAGCGGGTCTGATCGGATCAATGCCCAGGCGGATCGCAGCGGTCTGGAGACCCGGCTGCAGGCGGTTCAGGTGGTCCTGCACAACCAGGACAACCGGGAACACGACCTGCTGGATTCAGACGACTATTACCAGTTCCAGGGCGGCCTGAGCGCGGCGGTTGAGTCGCTTCGGGGGGAAGCGCCAGCCCTCTGGTTCGGGGACCACTCGCGGCAACAGCGGCCGCGGGTGCATCGACTGGAACGGGAGGTGGACAAGGTGCTGCGCTCGCGGGTGCTGAACCCCCGCTGGATCGAGGGGATGCAGGAGCACGGCTACAAGGGCGGCTTTGAGATGGCCGCCAGCCTGGACTACCTGTTTGCCTACGACGCCAGCACAGGTCGCATGCCCGACTGGAGCTACGGGGCCATCACGGACCAGTGGCTTGGACAGAGCGCTGTTCTGGAGTTTTTACGGGCCCACAACCCCTGGGCGCTGCGTGACATGGCCGAACGTCTGCTGGAGGCCCANCACCGCGGTCTCTGGAGCGGAGCACAAAAAAACCAGCTCGCGCATCTGCGTGAGCTGGTCTTGAACGCAGAGGCGCTAATCGAGGGTTAGAGGTCCTTGACCCAGCCCTTGAAGGCACCGATGTCGCCAGGTTTGGCGGTGGGCTGGTTGCCGGTGGGCGATTGCACCTGGGAGGCCTGCTGCTCCTCCTTCTGGGCCTTGATCACCGCGGGGCCACCGGGGACGTTGACGCCCACGGCTGATCCCTTCATCCGCTGATCGAGCTCGGCCTTGCTCATCTGCTCGGCAAAGGTCTTCTTGACGGGCTTGGGCACACCGCCGGTGAGATCGGTCTCGACCGATTTCTCCACCTCGCCACCCAGGCCGGGAGTCGCCATTTCACGGCGGGAGGTCATCGAGGCGACCTCATCAATCATCTCCTTGTTGCCCGGGCTGCTGGCGGTGCCGGGGAAGGTATGGCGAATGGTGTTGGAACGACGCATGAAGTTCACATCGCCCATGCTGCTGGAGGCATCCGCATCCAGGAAGAAGGCTTCCTCCTGTTTTGCGGGCTTGGCCTGGTTATTGGTGACGCTTACCGGCTTGGAGCCACCCAGAAGACGATCAAACAGGCCCATCGACAGGGAACAAGATCTTCGGGAACCCTAGCGGCCACAGAGCTCCAGGCCATGGGTATCCGTACCGCAACTTCGCAGAAGTGCGTGTTTCTCCAGCAATGCCGCCACCGCCTCACACACCACCGGGGTCGGGCGCCAGCTGGCCTGCATCTCGTAGTCGTAGTAGGCCTCCGCCCCATCAAACCCCTGCTCCGCCGCCGCCTGAATCAAGCGCTGAAAAGGAAGTCGGTATCGACCCGGATGGGCCAAGAGGGCGAGCCCCCCGGCGTCATGAATGCGCCGGCGCACCTCCTCAGCCTTGAGGGCTTCGCCAATGGCTGACTGTCCCTCGCTGTAGGGGGCCAGGGCGTGATGGTCGAGCTCAAAGCCGAGGGCCAACACATGCACCAGACAGCCCTCCAGGAGGCAACTGATCTCCATGCCGCTCCAGAGGTGTGGAGCCTGTACGCCGCGCAGCCGTTGATGGTCGAGCCACTCCTGCAGCGGCCGATAGGCCCGGGTGCTGTGGTGATCGGTGACCGCCAGATGCTGCAAACCCAGCTGGACCGCCTGATGTCCGAGCTGTTCAGGGCTGAGGCTGCCGTCGCTGCAGGTGGTGTGGCAATGGAAGTTGAATTCAGTGGGACAGCTCGTGGGACTGACCCGTTCGAGCACCGATCGAAGCGGATGGGAGGAGCTGCGATCCGGGCTGTGCATCACCTCAGCCTGCCGCGGCAACGTCCCGTTCAGCCCTGAGCCTGCGCCAGCGGGCATAGAACTGAATCGATGCCGCCATGAAGACCACCAGGGCCACCATGAACCAGGTGGCAGCACCGGTCGGGAACTGGTTTTTGAAGACCACCAGCATCACGACAATCACCAGCAGCAGAGTTGGCAGCTCGTTCAGGGCCCGCAACTGCTTGGGACTCCACTGGCAGCTGCCGGCGTTCAGTTGCCCCATCAAGCGGTAACAGAACCAGTGGTAGACCAGCAGGGCTGCCACAAAGCCCAGCTTTGCGTGCATCCAGCCCTGCTGCAGCCAGGCGGGATTGCTGATCAACAGGCCAGCCGCCATCGAGACCGCGACCACCATGCCTGGGGTGGTGATGATGTTGGCCAGACGCTTCTCCATCAGGCCGTATTGGGCCTGAAAGGGCTCCCGCAGGGCCGGCTCCAGCTCTTCCGCTTCGCGGTGATAGATGAACAGGCGGACCAGGTAGAACAACCCGGCGAACCAGACCACCACTCCAACGATGTGCAGGGTCTTGAACCAGAGGTAGGCCTCAGGGGGGAGAGCCGCCAGGGTGAGCACAGGTCTGAACGAAACAGCAGGCCAACAAGGTAGGTCGCACGCTCATCGCTCAGCAGCGCTGCCGGCGCTCTCGAGATGCGCCGCCGCCGCCGCGCGAATCGCCGTGAGCTCTGCGGCCGGCAGCTTCTCCAGTTGCTTCAGCACCAGGCCCATGCGCGGGTTGCGGCTGAGTTCCTGATGGTGGCGGGCCAGGAAGTCCCAGTAGAGGCTGTTGAACGGACAGGCCTTCTCACCGGCTCGCTGCTTGACGTCATAGGCACACCCCTTGCAGTAGGTGCTCATCCGTTTGATGTAGTTCCCACTGGCGGCGTAGGGCTTGCTGGCCAGACGACCTCCGTCAGCAAACAGACCCATCCCCAGCACGTTGGTCTGCATGACCCAATCGAACCCATCGATGAACATCCGGTGAAACCAGGCCGTCAGGGCCTGGGGCTGGAGGCCGGCCAACAGCCCGTAATTCGCCAGCACCATCAGACGCTGGATGTGGTGGGCATAACCACTGGTCTCGATCTCCTGCAGAACCGTGTCCAGGCAGCGCAGTCCACTTCCGCCTAACTGCTCAAACCAGAGAGGCAGGGCGCGATCAGCCTCGAAGTGGTTGACCTGTCCATACCCAGGTCCGAACCAGTGGTAGAGGCCATGGGTGTATTCCCTCCAGCCCAGGATCTGGCGGATCACACCCTCCAGCCCCGCTAAGGGGACCTGCTGCTCCAGGCCCGCCGCCTCCAGCCTGCGGATCACCTCCAACGGATGCAACAGGCCGAGGTTCAGGTAGGGAGAAAGCAGGGCATGCCACAGGGTGGGCTCCCCACTGACCATGGCGTCCTGGTAGGGGCCGAAGCCGGCAAGGCGTGTCGCAACGAAATGCTCCAGCACGTGCAGCGCCTGTTCGCGGCTGACGGCCCAGCGGAACGGTCGGATCCGCCCGGGCAGGGGCGGGTTGAGGGCCTCCACCTTGAGCAACACCGCTTCGGTGATGGGATCCGGCTCAAACCAGAGGGGATCAGGTCCCTGCAACCCCTTGGGGGGAGCCTTGCGGTTGTCATGGTCGTAGTTCCATTGGCCGCCGAGGGGTTCAGCCGCTGCCCCCTCTCCCTGCATCAAGACGCCGAAACGCTTCCGCCCTTCGCGATAGAAGAGCTCCATCCGCAGTTGCTTGTAGCGGTCGGCCCAGGCTGCAAAGTCCTCACGGCTCCAGAGGAAGGCATTGCTCGGGAACCAGATCAGCGGGACCGGCAACGCCAGGGCCTCAATCGCCTGCCGGAACTCACGATCCGCAGGCTCCATCAGCCGCAATTCCGTGATCCCCGCCTCCACGATCCAGTGGCGGATGGCATCCCCGAAGTGCTCGCACTCCCGCTGGTCGACCTGCCAGCCATGGGCCTTCAAGGTCTCGGCGAAGTGACGCATGGCACTCCAGACGAGCACCAGCTTCTGGGCGTGGTAGCGGCGACGTTTGAGGACCGAGGTGCTCTCCAGGAGGATCACCCGGCAGTCCTCGCGCTCAGCTGACTCCAGAGCGGACTGCAAAGCGGACTGCTCGAGGCTGAGCTGATCCCCCAGCACCCAGATCCCGATGGTCATGCCGGCGCCTCTCCCGCGAGGCGGCAGGCCTTGCGGGCCACGGCTGCGGCATAGCCCCGTTCCACCAGACCCGCCGCAGGACTCAAGGCGGCACTGCGGCAATCCACCGTGATCCGTTCGCGGTGCCCCTGCTGGTCGCTGATCCGCATCCGCAGCTGAAAGTGATGCTTGGCGCTGCGGGTGATTTCATCACCGCAGATCGGACCGACGCAGAGGCCGGGTGCCGCGGCAACGGGCCAGGCCCAGCCCAGCACCAGCAGCAACAGGGCAGTGATCGAGGCCAGAACCAGACGGGTGGACCTCAACCGGCCATCTCCAGGGGCTGTTCATTCTCCAGTTCTGCGGACGCCTCGAGCTCCTGGGGATGGAAGTACTCCCAGACCACCTTGGCGAGGCCTGGCCCCACCCCCGGAGCAGCCGCGAGGGTGTCAATGCTCGCCAGCTGAATGGCATCAATCGAGCGGAAGTGGGCGAGCAGCTCCTTGATCCGCTTCGGTCCCAAGCCGGGGATATCGGAGAGGCGGGAGCGCTTCATGCGCTCACCGCGCTGCTGACGGTGAAAGCTGACGGCAAAGCGGTGCGCCTCATCCCGCAGACGCCGCAGCAACTGCACCCCCAGCTGTTCCGGTTCGCTGTCCAGGGGTTGCTTGGCGCCGGGAATGAAGACCTCTTCCCGTTGCTTCGCCAGGGAGCAGACCACCAGCTCCTCATCGAGGTTGAGTTCCCGCAGGGCCTCCATCACGGCCGACAGCTGCCCCTTGCCCCCATCGATCATCACCACGTCCGGCCAATCGTTGAGCCCTCCGGTGTGCAGGGCGCTGCCGGCCGCACGCCTCAGGGCGCGAAGGTCAGCCCCCTCGGCCTTGGCCTGGGCCCAGCGGCGAAAGCGCCTGCGCATGATCTCCGCCATGGCCATGAAGTCATCGGAGTGCCCGGCCCGGATCGAGCTGCTCTGGATCTTGTATTTGCGGTAGTGCTGCTTCGCCGGCAGACCATCGATAAAGACCACCTGGGAGGCCACCGCATCGCTGCCCTGGATGTGGCTGATGTCGTACCCCTCGATCCGCCGCGGAGCGCTGGGGAGTTCCAGCAGCTGGGCGAGGTCCTCTGTGGCCAGAAGGTTCTGCTCACTGGCGCGCCGGGCCCGTTCGAGCTCGTAGCTGGCATTGCGCAGGACCAGTTCAATCAGGTCTGCCTTTTGGGAGCGCTGCGGCACCGAGAGCTTGACCTTGCGGCCCCGCAGTTCTGAGAGCCACTCCTCGATCAACTCCTGCTGGGGCAGGGGTAACTGGAGCAGGAGCTCCGGTGGGATCTCGACGGGCTCCACCTGGCTGTAGTGCTCTTCGATCACCGTCTGGAGAATCCGGCCGAGGGCGAGGCGGCGCTCGGGGGAAGCCGGGAGCTCACCGCCGGAGCCTTCCTCAGCCGCGGGAATGCCGTTGGCATCGGCGGTGAAACCCAACCGGCCCACCAACTTGCCGGCCCGCATCTGAAACAGCTGGACAGCCGCCACCCGCTCATCAGCGGCCAGGGCCAGGACGTCACGGCTGACCGAGCTGTCCCCAATGCTCATCTTTTGATCGGCCGTCAGGGTGTCGATGCCCTGCAGCTGGTCGCGAACCCGGGCGGCACTTTCAAAGTCAAGCCGCTCGGCGTAGCGCTCCATCTGCTCCTGCAGGAGCTGGAGCAACTCCTCGTTGCGCCCCTGGAACACCATCGCCACCTGCCGGAGGGTCCGGTGGTAATCGTCGGAGCTGATCTTTTCCTGACACACGCCGGGGCAGCGACCGATGTCGTAGTTGAGGCAGGTCCGGTCCTTGTGGAGCGGCAGGGGACGCTGGCGCAGGGGGAAGACCCGTTTCACCAGCCCCAGGGTGCGACGCAGCAGGCCGACATCCACGTAGGGCCCGTAGAAGCGATCAAGCGGTGAGCGAAAACGGCGCTTGCGCGTGATGAAGATGCGCGGGTAGGCCTCGCTCCAGGTGATGCAGAGGTAGGGATATTTCTTGTCGTCCTTCAACAGCACGTTGAAGTGCGGCTGATGGTTCTTGATCAGGTTGGATTCCAGCGCCAGCGCCTCGGCTTCGCTGTCGGTGACGATGAATTCGATCTCGCACACCTGCCGCACCATCAGGGCGATGCGGGGGGAGTGGCCGTGGCCGCTACCGCTCTGGAAATAGCTGCGGACCCGGTTGCGGAGGACCTTGGCCTTGCCGATGTAGAGGATGCGGTCCTCGCCATCGCGCATCAAGTAGCAACCGGGTTCGCTGGGGACCTCCTTCAGCCGCGCCTTGAGACGCGGCTGGTCCTGAACCAGGGGTTTCAACCGCCGTACTGCCAGCCGGTGCTGCTGAGTTCCAGGGCTGCTCCATCGCGATGCAGCACCGCGCTCTTCACTTCACCAACGAAGACGGTGTGGTCACCATGGGCCACCTGTCCCACCAGTTGGCACTCGACTGCACCGAGGGCATCGTTGAGGATCGGCAAGCCCAGTTCACCCAGCTGGAATGGGGCGGCATCGAAACGACCGCCAACGCCCTTCTGGGGCTTGAAAAACACCGCGGCCAGGTCCTTCTGATCGGCAGACAGGACATTCAGGGAAAAGCGCCCGGTGCGCTGGATCATGCCGTTGCTGGTGCTGTCGGCACGCACCGCCATCACCACAAGAGGGGGCTCAAAGGAGCCCTGGGTGACCCAGCTGGCCGTGAATCCGTTGACCTCCTCCCCTTCGGCCACTCCACAGATGAAGACACCGTGGGGGATCTTGCGAAGCAGGGTTTTCTTGGCGTCTGCGTTCAAGGCCATCGGGAAGCCGTTGCTGCCCAAACTCTAGGAACGGCAAGCGCTCTGCGGATTACGGAAACCTGCCCATTCCTAGGATCAGTGGATGCAGGCTCTCTACCCCGGCAGCTTTGATCCGCTCACGCTGGGCCACCTGGATGTGATCGAGCGAGGTTCAGCCCTGTTCGATCAGCTGGTCGTGGCGGTGCTGCGCAACCCGAGCAAGAACCCCTGTTTCAGCGTCGAGCAACGGCTCGAGCAGATCAGGGCCTCAACCCACCATCTCCAGAACGTCCACGTCGCCGCCTTTGACGGCCTGACGGTGGACTTCGCACAGCAGTGCGGCACCGGAGTGATTCTGCGGGGGCTGCGGGCCCTGAGCGACTTCGAATACGAACTGCAGATTGCGCACACCAACAAGAGCCTGGCGCCTCAGCTGGAGACCCTGTTCCTCGCAACCGCAACCGCCCACAGCTTTTTGAGCAGCTCGGTGGTCAAGGAGGTGGCTCGCTTTGGAGGCTCAGTCGGTCACATGGTGCCCACAGGAGTGGCAGAAGACCTGTCCAGGCTCTTTAATCAGTAGTCCCTCTTCGCACCCCGCTGATGTCTGAGGCGCAGCTCACCTCCGTGCTTGATCAGCTCGATCAACTGGAGGAGATCGTTCTCGACGGCACGCGGGTGCCCTTCAGCGGTGGCCGCCTGGTCAACGAGCAGGACGCCATCGAGCTGATGGACGCGGTGCGGGATGCCTTACCGGGGCAGCTCACCAAGGCCGATGAGCTGGTCGCCAAGAAGGAGGAGTTCATCAGCCAGGCCCGTCAGAAGGCCGACGAGATCGTCGCTCAGGCGAAGCAACAGCGGGAACAGCTGATCAACAGCCAGTCGATCCGGGCTGAAGCCGAACGGCAGGTGGCAGAGCTGCGGGAACAGGCCCGTCAGCAGTGTGAGCAGATGCTTGGCCAGGCCCGCCAACAGGTCGCCAAGACCGATCAGGAGCACCAGGCGCGCCTCGCCCAACTGGAGCAGCAATTCAGCCAGCGGCGCCAGCAGCTGGAACAGGAAGCCCTGCAGCGGCGCCAGCAACTCGACCAGGAAGCCCTGGAACTGAAGCGCCAATTGGCTGATCAGCACGAACAGGCCCGTAAACAAAGCCTGGCGGAACTGGAGAAGGTTCGCGTTGAGGCCCTGCGCCTGCAGCAGAGCAGCCAGGCGGAAGCGGAGCGCGTTCAGGCCGATGCCCTTCAGTTCAGGAACCAGACCCAACAACAGTGCGAGTCACTGATCGGGCGCAGCCGGCATGAAGCAGCGGCGATTCAGGAAGGGGCCAATCGCTACGCCGAGCAGGTCCTCGGTGAGCTCGAAGATCGTCTGCGCGAGATGGGGCAGGTGGTGAATGCCGGTCGCCGCGAACTGGTGCGCCTCCAGGGGGTGAACCCCGCATCGCTGGTGAGCAATGCACCTGCGACCAGTGAGCAGGCCGTGTCCATCAACCGGGCCCGCCGGGCCGCTGATCGCATCCGTCGCGCCGCCGGTCAGCGCTAGGTCGCTGGACAGAGCTCGGGCTTCAGGCTCTGCCTGAGGATCCCCCCGATGGTGCTGTTCGGTGAGCCAGCCCCATTGGAAATCATGCTGATGTAGCGGGGACCAGCGGCTGTATTCAGCACGCCGCTGATGGAGCGCACCCCGCTGATGGTGCCGGTCTTTCCGTAGAACCGTCCATCGAGCTCGGTGCCCTGCCAGAGATGGCGCAGCGTGCCGCGCTGACCGGCGATGGCCATCGAGGCGAGGTAGTGATTCGCCAAGGGATGCTGCGCCATGCGCAGCAAAAGAGCGGACAAGGAACGGCTCGTGAGCCGGTTGCCACGATCGAGACCACTGCCATCGACCACCCGGACGCCCTGCATCGGGATGCCCTGGGCGGCCAGCCACTGCATGGCCCTCAACCGTGCCTGGGGCAGGTCCCAGCTGCCGGTGCCCTGGCGCAGCAGGACCTCGGAAGTGAAGTTGTGGCTTTCGGTGTTGGCCAGGCTCATCAGCCCATGCATCCCGATGGAGCGCTCCTCATGGAGGAGGACATCAGCGTTTTGATCGAGCCCAGTCCCGCCAGTTGATGGGACGAGGGAAATGGCCGCTTGGCCGCCCTGGCGCTTGATCTCCTGATCCAACAGGCGTTGCAGCCGGCTGGGGGGATTGCTCACGGCCATGCCCTGGGCGTTGCTGGTCAAGGCAAGACGGGTGATCGGCGCTCCGTAGGCCTCGGCCCGGTCAGCCCCGATCCAACCGGCAGGCCACCAGCGCTGCGGAGGTTCCTCGACCAGCTGGATGCTGAGGGGCTGGAGCCTGGCTGAATCGCCCGAGCTTCCGCCGCGCCCGAGGGCGAGCATCGCAAAGCGGCGCACCTGGGCGACGTTGAAATCGGGGTCACCTTCTCCAGTCAGGCGAAGAGTGCCATCCGGGCGACGCCATAGGCGTGTGGTGAGGGAGTAGTCAGGGCCGAGGCGATCCAGGGCCAGGGCTGTACTCACCAGCTTCTGGTTCGAGGCAGGGATGCGCGGGATCAGGCCGTTGACATCGGCCAAGAGACGCCCTTGCGCGTCAGCGACCGTGACACTCCAAACGGCGGACTCAGCTCCCAACACCGAAAGCAGACGCTGCTGAAGGGCCGCGCAGCTCACGCTGCTCTGCAAGGTCGGCAGACCCAGCGGAGGGGGCGCAGCCGGCAGGGCAATCGCCGTGATGGCCTCCTGGGCGAACACAGGAGCGGTGGTTGTCGAGGCAACCAGCAGCGCCGCAACCAGCTTCAACGGACGGCCTGCGGACATCTCAGCCCTGACCAATGGAGAGGCCGGTGACCGATCCCGTCAGCCTGAAATCGCGGCCCTCCAGCTCAATTGGAGCGCCAATCTTCAGTGTCTGGTTGCCGAAAACCACTCCGCCGGCTCCCTTGCGACCCTCACCCTTGAGGACAAATCGGGCATCAAGGCTGCCGAATTGCTCCTGGTTGGGATCCGGTGCGCTCACCACCTTGCCGTCGGCAAAAACGGCAGAAATCTTGCGCTGCAGGGGAATGACGTTTTCAACCGAGACCGACCCGTGGGGTTGGTTGCGGATCACGATGGAGACCTTGCCGCTCTGGCGTGCACCGGCGATCAGGGAAGCGGAATCGGCGACGGGAACGCCACGGACGTCCACCAGGACCGTGACGGGCTCCAGTCCACCAGTGGCGCGGGCCACGGCACCGCTCAGCTTGGGACTCCAGATCACCCCGGCAGCGGCCAACAGCACCGCCACGGCAGCTCCCGCATCCACGAGTGACCAACGACGGGAAGCTGTGTCCATGGCTGCCAAACAGAGTCCGAACTGTAAGGAGCTCAGCCAGCCGGCACAAGCGTCAATTGCGGAGACCTTCAATCAAACGGTCAACCGCCTGAAGACTCCGCTGGACGCCGGAATTCCCAGCGGAATCCAAGGCCTCTGCGATCTGCTCAGGATCGGGCTTGTGCTCAAACTCCTGCACCGGTCGGTAGCCATCCGGGTCGCGCCTGTAGAGCTCCCAACCGGTGGGGTGTAGGTGGCGCAGAGCCCCCTCCGCCATCGGGAGGAGGGCATAGGCGGAGCGCCAGCTGGCGAGGAAGCCCTTGCGACGCTCCCGCGCCACGGTGCCGATGCCAATGGCCGCATCTTCAAGCTTGCCGTTGACGAGGACGATCCGTCCGCGGTGTTGGGCGCAGACGGACTCAACCTCTTCGTAATCAGCTGGCGTTGGGGCCACCAAGACCAGCAACCCAGTGCTGCCGCCATCCGCCTGCTGCAGACGCATCACATCGCCCAGGGCACAAATCTGAGGGGCCTGCTCAGCCGCATCACGCTTGGCCAGGGCGGCAGCACCCGCGTCAGGAAACACGAGCCTGGCCTTGGAATCACGGGCACTCAAGGCCGACAACAGACGCAATGCCACGGGCATGATCCGCAGACCCTCAAAGCGGAACTCAACGGTCCACAGACCGGTGTCCGCTTCGGCCAGGGCCGCCTGGATGGCCTCCAGGGCTTCAGCTTCAGCAGAACGCAGATCGGCGGGCAGCATCAACGCATGACGGGTCGGCCGACCCTAAGTGCTCAGTTCAAGGCGGGCCCGCCGCAGCGCTTCCGGCAGGCCGTGGAGATCTGATGGCTGATGCCAGTCCCCAAGGCTGATGCGGATGCCGCTGGCGGCGGTGGCTGCGTCGTAGCCCATGGCCGTCAGCACTGGACTGCGCGCATCGCCATGGGCACTGCAGGCGGATCCGCTGCTGATGGCGAAGCCCTGGCTCCAGAGCTGTCTCACAACGGCACGACCCGAGAGCGGGAGCCCCGCATCGGAGCGCACCAGCAGGCTGATGTGATGGGGGAGCCTTGCGCTGGGCTGCTGGCTTGGGTCCGGACCGGACAGGCTCAACCCCGGCAGATCAAGCAGCTGCTGCAGCAAGGGGTCGCGGAGCTGGACCATCGCCTCAGGCGCCTCGGACAGCAGGCGATGGCGCCGCTCAACCGCCAGGGCAAACCCCGCAATCAAGGCCACCGCCTCGGTCCCCGCGCGCCATCCCCCCTCCTGCCCACCACCACCAAAGAGGGGCTGGAGCTCCAAACCGGGGCGAGTGAGCAGCAGACCGATCCCCCGAGGACCGCGGAGCTTGTGGGCCGCGAGGCTCATCAGATCAACCCCGAGGGCATCAAAGGAGATCGCTTGCTGGCCCGCCACCTGAACGGCATCGACATGCAGAAGCACCCCGGCCTGACGGCAGCGCTGAGCAATCTCCATCAGGGGCAGCAATGCACCGACTTCGCTTTGTCCCCAGATCAGGGACACCAGACGGGTGGGCGGGGCCAACAGCTGCTGAAAGGCCTCCAGATCAAGCAGCCCCTCCTGGGTGACCGGCACGCGCTCTACCTGCCAACCGAGGGCCGCAAGGCGCTCCGCCGCTGCGTTGGTGGCTGGATGTTCCACTGCAGAAATCAGCAAGCGCGGGGCTTGGCCGTTGCCGCTCCAGAGCTGCGCCGCCGCTCCCAGGAGGGCCAGATGGATGGACTCAGTCCCGCCTGAGCTGAAACAGAGCCGCCCACTGCAACCGAGAGCCATGGCAAGCCGCTGCCTTGAGCGCTCGAGCACCTCAGCCGCAGCGACCCCATAGCCATGGAGGCTCGAAGGATTCCCCCAGGCAGAGGCCTGGACGTGTGCCATCTCCGCCGCCACCTCCGGCGCAAGCGGCGTGGTGGCCGAACAGTCGAGGTAGCCCTGGAGAGTTGAGGCCATGCCTCCAGCCTGCCGGGATTACCCGCCGAGGGGTGTGTCGCGCTCGAAACGAGCGCGGGTGCGCGATTCCAGGGAGTTGGTGGCCAGGGTCACCAGATCATCCAGAGACGTGCTGTTGAGCAGTGCGGCGACCCTGGCGCGGGCAGCTTGACTCGGGCAGTTCTCCGGGCGAATGCAGCCATTGGCGCAGACGCTGGAGCAATCAATCTCGGCCGCTGCGTCCTCTGCAGGGGTGGGGTGGGACCCAGGACTGCTGGGTGCAGCGGGCTCTGCTGCTGCTGCCCTGCGGGCAGCAGCCACCTCCTCGGGATCGGGGATCACACCGTCAAACACATGCTCAGCAGGACCGTCCATGAAGACCTTGCCGCTGGCTTGATCCCAGTGGATCTGCAGTGGTCCGCCAGGAAGGTCGAGCCTGGCCCGCCGCTCACTCAGGCCGAGGCTGTGGCAAGCCACAAGGGTGGCGCAGGCCCCAGTCCCGCAGGCCAGGGTGGGACCGGCACCGCGCTCCCAAACCCGCATCACCAGGTGATCGGGTTGCAGCACCTGCACGAAATGCACATTGGTTTTGGCGGGGAAAGCGGGGTGCACCTCCAATTGACTGCCAAAGCGTTCGAGGTCGAGTTCGTCCACTGCATCCACGGGAATCACGACGTGGGGGTTTCCCATCCCTGCGGCTGCCACCGCAAAGAGCTCCCCGTCAACCTCCAGCTCCCCCATCGGCAAACCAGCGGGGCCCAGCTCCAGCGTGGTGGGGATTTGCTCGGGTTGCAGGAACGGGGCACCCATGTCGACACGAATGGTGCCGTCGGGGAGGAGTTCCGGGACGATGCGACCGGCAAGGGTGTCGATCTGCCAGCGGCGACCTGGACCATCCCCATCGACGTCGGCGAGGAAGCGCGCCAGACAACGAATTCCGTTGCCGCACATCTCGGGCTCGGTGCCATCGGCATTGAAAATCCGCATGCGCAGTTCACCGCCCTGGTTGGGGGGCAAGGCGAGGATCACACCGTCACCGCCCACGCCAAAACGACGGTCGCAGAGCTGCACGATCAGCTCGGGGGTGAGGCCGAAGACAAACTCGGGGTCACTGGCCTGACGGCCGTCGAGCATCAAAAAGTCGTTACCGAGGCCCTGGTACTTGCTGAACTGGAACACGCGCGACAGCCTGGCGGTAGAGGGTCTACTGAAGAGGCCGATCCTATGGGCACCCTGACGGACCACCGGGCAGGCGACCTCGACACATCACGGCCCGGCGTCCGGCAGATCCAGTCCTGGATCCGAGACCGTGTCCCGCTGTCGGTGCAACTGCTGGAGGGAGGGTCCCTCTCGGGCGTGCCGGCCTGGCAGGACGCTGAATACCTCGCCCTGCATGCGGACAGCGGTACTGCCTCCAGCAGGGATCTGGTGTTGATCAATCGGTTGGCGATAGCCCTGCTGAGACCCCTGGCCTAGGGGCTATGGGAGCATC
Source organism: Vulcanococcus sp. SFB_649D_100_25 (assembly GCA_030833825.1). Taxonomy (GTDB): domain Bacteria; phylum Cyanobacteriota; class Cyanobacteriia; order PCC-6307; family Cyanobiaceae; genus Vulcanococcus. The sequence continues at coordinate 16,416 of JAURGL010000015.1, forward strand.
ACCGCAGCCCTCTTCTGGCGTCCGTGAGCGAGAGCAGCCGCTACCAACCTCAGGCGATCGAGACCGGCTGGCAGCGGGCCTGGCTGGAGAACGGCCTGCACGACACGCCTGAGCTCAAGCCCGGCGCCGAAGCCTTCTATGCCCTCTCGATGTTCCCCTATCCCTCGGGGAACCTCCACATGGGCCATGTCCGCAACTACGTCATCACCGATGTGGTGGCACGGGTGCAGCGGCTACGCGGCAAAACAGTGCTGCATCCGATGGGCTGGGATGCCTTTGGCTTGCCGGCTGAAAACGCGGCGATCGAGCGGGGCGTGGACCCCGGCGCCTGGACCGATCTGAACATCGCCTCGATGCGGGAGCAGCTCAACCAGCTGGGGCTCTCGATTGACTGGGATCGCGAGGTGGCGACCTGCCACGCCGATTACTACCGCTGGACCCAATGGCTGTTCCTGCAGTTCCTGGAATCGGGGCTGGCCTATCAAAAAGACGCCACGGTCAATTGGGACCCCATTGATCAGACGGTCCTCGCCAACGAGCAGGTGGACAGCGAGGGGCGCTCCTGGCGCTCCGGCGCCCTGGTGGAGAAGCGGAAGCTGCGCCAGTGGTTCCTCAAGATCACGGACTACGCCCAGCAGCTGCTCGATGACCTGAACCAGCTCGAGGGCTGGCCGGAGCGGGTGCGCACGATGCAGGCTAATTGGATTGGCCGCAGCACCGGTGCGGAGTTGCAGTTCACCGTGGTCGATGCAGGCGCCCACGACACGGCGGAGCGCATCACCGTGTTCACCACCCGCCCCGACACGATCTTTGGTGCCTCCTATGTGGTGTTGGCGCCGGAGCATCCGCTGGTGGCAGAGCTCACCACTGCCGAGCAGCAGATTGCTGTGGAAGCCTTCTGCGATCTGGTGTCGCGCCAGAGTGAACAGGAGCGCACCGCTGAGGACAAGCCGAAGCGCGGTGTCCCCATCGGCGCCCAGGTGCGCAACCCCGCCACCGGTGAGCTGATCCCGATCTGGATCGCCGATTATGTGCTCGCTGAATACGGCACCGGAGCGGTGATGGGCGTGCCCGCCCACGACCAGCGCGATTTCCTGTTTGCCCGCCATTACGAACTGCCGGTCCAGCAGGTGATCATCCCCGAAGGCAGCGATGAGCACGCCTTTGAAGGCGGGGCCTGGACCGAAGCCGGCGTGCTGATCCACTCGGGCCGTTTTGATGGCCTGCCCAGCGGGGAAGCCAAGCAGGCGATCACCGCAGCCGCTGAAGCCGAGGGCTGGGGTCGCGAGAAAGTGCAGTTCCGCCTACGCGACTGGCTGATTTCCCGCCAGCGCTACTGGGGCTGCCCAATCCCGGTGATCCACTGCGACAGCTGCGGCGTGGTCCCCGTGCCGGAGGATCAGCTGCCGGTGGAACTGCCCCGCGATGTGGCCTTCAGCGGCAAAGGGGGCTCACCC
>JAURGL010000160.1 GCA_030833825.1 Vulcanococcus sp. SFB_649D_100_25
CCATTATCGAGGCTGAGGTTCGCCCCGTGGGCCATGGCCGAGGAGCAGGAGTTGCTGGTCGTAGGCAAGATCGTGGCCGCCCAGGGCCTGAGGGGCGAACTGCGGGTCAATCCCCTCAGCGATTTCCCGGAACGCTTCACCAAGCCCGGTCCGCGCTGGATCCAGCTGCGTCAGAACCCTCCCCAGGAAGTGACCTTGCTCGCCGGCCGCCAACTGCCGGGCAAAGAGCTGTTTGTGGTTCGCCTCGAGGGCATCAATGACCGCACCGCAGCCGAAGCCTGCGTGGGCCAAGCCCTGCTGGTGCCCAGCGGCGACCGCCCCAAACTGGCCCAGGGGGAATTCCACCTGCTCGATCTGGTCGGCCTGGAGGTGCGCCTGCTCGAGAGCGGCGCGGTGGTCGGGACCGTGCAGGACCTGATTCATGCCGGCAACGACCTGCTGGAGGTGGCCGTCGACGGCAAGCAACAACCCCTCTGGATTCCCTTTGTCGAGCAGATCGTGCCGCGGGTGGAGTTGAGCGAGGGCTGGATCGGGATCACACCACCCCCCGGGCTGCTCGAACTCGCTGCCGGAGGGGCTGAAGAAACGGACTAGGGGACCTCAGGCCTTTGCAGCATCCCGGCCTTGGGTTGGAATAGCAGCACGCCCCAACGCCTCTGCGCTTCGCCCGCCCATGACCGCGCTCGTTCCCGTGATCCTCTGCGGCGGCACCGGCACGCGTCTTTGGCCCCTCTCAAGGGCCAGTTACCCCAAGCAGTACTGGGCGCTGGCGGGCAGCGGTGAAGAGACCCTGCTCCAGCAAACCCAGCAACGGCTCGAGGGTATTGCTGACCTCCAGCCACCCCTGCTGATCTGCAACGAAGACCATCGCTTCATCGTTGCCGAGCAGATGCGCCAGATCGGCGTTGAGCCGGCAGCGATCCTGCTGGAACCGATGGGGCGCAACACCGCTCCAGCCGTCGCCATCGCCGCCCTCCAGGCCACCGCCAGCGGCGACGACCCATTGCTCTTGGTGCTAGCAGCGGACCACGTGATCCGTGATGGGGCCGCCTTCCGCCAGACCGTGCAGGCCGGAATGGCTGCCGCTGAGGGGGGGGAACTCGTGACCTTCGGGATCGTGCCCACAGCCCCGGAAACGGGCTACGGCTACGTGAAGGCCGTCCCGCAGGGCTCCGATGCGGTGCCGGTCGAGGCATTCGTCGAGAAACCGGACGTCGATACGGCCGAGGCCTACGTCGCGGGCGGCCAGCACTTCTGGAACAGCGGCATGTTCCTGTTCAAGGCCAGCGCCGTCCTGGCGGAACTGGAGCGTCTCGCGCCGGAAGTGGTGAGCGCCTGCCGCTCCGCCTTGGAACAGGAGAGCGTCGATCTCGACTTCATCCGCCTGGAGCGCGAGGCTTTTGCCCGCTGCCCCAACATCGCCATCGATGTGGCTGTGATGGAGCGCACCGACCGCGGCGCTGTCCTTCCCCTGCAGGCGGGCTGGAGTGATGTGGGCAGCTGGAGTGCCCTCTGGGAAACAGCCGATCAGGACGGCAACGGCAATGTGCTGCGCGGCCGGGTGATCAGCGAGAACAGCAGCAACTGTTATCTGCGCAGTGAGCACCGCTTGGTGGTGGGCCTCGGCGTGGAGAACCTGGTGGTGGTGGAAACCGACGATGTGGTGCTCGTCGCCCACCGCGACAAGGCGCAGGATGTGAAGAGCATCGTTGGTCTTCTGGAGCGGGAGGGAGCCCACGAGAGCAAAGCGCATCGCCGGATCTATCGCCCTTGGGGCTCCTACGACGGCATCACGGAAGGTGAGCGCTGGCAGGTGAAGAAGATCGTGGTGAATCCCGGAGCAAGCCTGTCTCTACAGATGCACCACCACCGAGCGGAGCACTGGATCGTGGTCCGCGGAACAGCTGTGGTTGAACGCGATGGCACAGAACAGCTGGTTGGCGAAAACCAAAGCACGTTCATCCCCCTGGGCTGCAAGCACCGTCTCTCCAATCCCGGCAAGATTCCGGTGGAGATGATCGAGGTCCAGAGCGGCCCCTACCTCGGGGAAGACGACATCGTTCGCTTCGAAGATGTCTATGGCCGCAGTGACCAGTCGTTCACAAGCGCCGCCAAGACCCTCTCATGAGCCAAGGCATGCCATCGACAGCAGATCTGCTCGGTTCACGCAAACGCATCCTGGTGACAGGTGGCGCTGGATTCATCGGTGGCGCTGTGGTCCGTCGACTCCTTCGTGAAAGCGACGCTCTGGTCTTCAACCTCGACAAGATGGGGTACGCCAGCGACCTCACTTCAATCGAAGTGACCCTGGCCGAGCAAGGCCAGCAGGGCTCCCAACGACATCAGCTGCTGAGGGTGGACCTCAGGGATTCGCGGGCCGTTGAACGAGCGGTCCAGGAAGCTGATCCAGACCTCGTGATGCACTTGGCTGCAGAAAGCCATGTGGACCGTTCGATCTCAGGACCCGGGGAGTTCATTGAGAGCAATGTCACAGGCACCTTCAACTTGCTGCAGGCCGTGCGGAGCCATTACGAGCAACTGAAGGAAGACCGCCAAAACCAGTTCCGCCTGCACCACATCAGCACCGACGAGGTGTTTGGCTCCCTGGGGACGACAGGACGCTTCTCGGAAACAACCCCCTACGACCCTCGCAGCCCCTACTCCGCCAGCAAAGCGGCCAGTGATCACCTTGTGCAGGCCTGGCATCACACCTACGGCCTCCCGGTGGTGCTCACCAACTGCTCCAACAACTACGGCCCCTGGCAATTCCCCGAGAAGCTGATCCCCGTGGTCACGTTGAAAGCCGCCGCCGGTGAATCGATCCCTCTCTATGGCGATGGCCTCAACGTGCGGGACTGGTTGTACGTGGAAGATCACGTTGACGCCCTGCTGCTAGCCGCCTGCCGCGGCCAATCAGGACGCAGCTATTGCGTGGGGGGACACGGCGAAAAAACAAACCAAGAAGTAGTTGAAGCCATCTGCACCCAACTGGATCGCCAGCGGCCGAGTGC
>JAURGL010000161.1 GCA_030833825.1 Vulcanococcus sp. SFB_649D_100_25
GCGGTCATCCACCATCACCATCGCCTTCCACTGGCCGTTGCCGTGGCTGGCGCCGATGGCATCGAGAACACCCTTCACTTCGGCGCAGATGGCTTCTTTCTTCTCCGGGGTGAGGGCGTCGTAGCCGGGATCGACCATGCGGGCGTTGGCTTCGATGCTCAGGCCGTGATTGCGATCGGCGTTATCGAGGATCCAGCTCTCGCGCTCGGTGACGCAGTCGGCGCGGAACTCGGTGGTGGCCAGCTCGTAGCCCCAGTCGCGGAAGGAGCCTTCCGTGAACTTCATGATGTTGCCCTTGTGCACCAGGGTCACGTGGCGCTTGTCGCCCTCCAGGCGCAGGGCGTGCTGGATCGCCTTGCGGATGTGGCGCTGGCTGCCGTGCTTGCTCACCGGCTTGATGCCGATGCCTGATCCGGCGGGGATCTGGCGCTTGCCGAGCTTGCCGTTGGCCGGGATCACGACTTCATTCAGGTGCTTGATCAGCTCGAGGCATACCGGATCGCCCGCTTCCCACTCGATCCCCGTATAGATGTCCTCGGTGTTCTCGCGATACACGATCACGTCCAGGTCCTGGGGACGCTTGTGGGGGCTGGGGGTGCCTTCGTAGTAACGGCAGGGACGCACGCAGCAGTACAGATCAAAGATCTGGCGCAGGGCCACGTTGAGGGAGCGGATGCCGCCACCGATCGGTGTGGTGAGTGGGCCCTTGATCGCGACGCCGTATTGGCGCACCGCTTCCAGGGTGTCCTCCGGCAGATATTGATAGGTGCCGTAGAGGTCGCAGGCTTCATCACCCGCATAAACCTTGAACCATTCGATCCGCCGCTCGCCCCCGTAGGCCTTGGCGACCGCGGCATCGAGCACCTTCTGGGTTGCGGGCCAGATGTCCACGCCCGTCCCATCGCCGCGGATGAAGGGGATGATGGGGTCGTTGGGAACGATGGGTTGACCGTTCTCGAAGCGGATGGCCGTGCCCTGGCTGGGGGCGGTGAGCTTCTCGAAGGTCGCCATGGTTGCGGCAGAACGTTGGCATCGAGCCTAGGTTTCGGCCTAGCAGGCTTCTGCAGCAGAGGGCACGGATGAACGCTGGCGACCAGGTGCGATCGCTGGAGCTGGTGCAGTTGGTGGCCTCGGTGGCCGCCCTGTTCCGGCAGCAATTCCCCGATGCACGCGCCAACCTGAATCCCTGGCGGGACGATCCCCAGACCCGCGCCTTTGAGGACGAGCAGACCCTCGATCTCTCCTTTCATCTGCCGGGCTGGAGCCCCCGCAGCCAGTGCCGCTCCTTTTTGGTACAGCTGCGGCTCGAGCAGCCACCCGCAGGCGGATCGGCCCGGCCGCGGCTCTTGGGCGTGACGATCCGCGGCCTCACCTACGAATCGGAGCGTTGGCGGTTGGCGAGTGTGGGCGACTGGCAGCCCACCGGCAGCCATCTGCCCCAGCCGGCTGTGGTGGAGTCGCTGCAGGGCTTTTGCCGCGCCTTGTTTGATTTGTTCCTCGACTCGAGAGCGGCCTGAGCGGCCGTAACCGTTCGCAACCTTGACTGCGACTGGGCAGAGGCCCCTCCTACGTTGTGCGATCTGCCCGAGCGTCGAACGCGGACCGTTCACCATGTCTGTCGCCCTTGCTGCCCAACTGCGTGAAGGGACCAAGAAATCCCACACCATGGCCGAGAACACCGGCTTTGTGAGCTGCTTCCTCAAAGGTGTGGTCGACAAGGCCAGCTACCGCAAGCTCGTGGCTGACCTCTATTTCGTCTATGGCGCCATGGAGGACGAGTTCTCTCGTCTCAAGGACAATCCCGTCTTGGCCCCGATCGCCTTCCACCAACTCAATCGCCGCGAGGCCCTCGAGAAAGACCTCGGCTACTACTTCGGTTCCGACTGGAAGCAGCAGATTCAGCCCTCGCCTTCCGCCAAGGTCTACGTGGATCGGATCCATCAGGTTGCTCAGGATGCTCCCGAGCTGCTGGTGGGCCACCACTACACCCGCTACCTGGGTGATCTTTCCGGAGGTCAAATCCTCAAGAACATTGCCCAGAAGGCGATGAACCTGGGTGATAGCGATGGTCTCCACTTCTACGAGTTCGAGGCCATCGACGACGAGAAGGCGTTCAAGGGGACCTATCGCACCGCCATGGACACCCTTCCCATTGATCAGGCCATGGCTGATCGCATTGTTGAAGAAGCCAATGAGGCCTTCCACCTGAACATGAACATGTTCAAGGAGCTGGAGGGCAATCTGGTGGCAGCCATCGGCAAGGTGCTCTTCGGCTTCCTCACCCGTCGTCAGCGCACCGGCAGCACCGAGACAGTCGCCGCCTGAGCTTGCGTCCGCTTCGTTTTCTTGTTCCAGGCACCACAGGCCGCTTCCGCTGTGGCGGTCTGTTGGTGGAGTTGCAAACGGCTGGGCTGCTCTCACAGCTCGGTCCCGTTGAGCTGGTCACCTATCGCCAACGGGAAGCACAACATCCGTTTCTCGAGGATCTTCTCCGCGCTGAACCCCTGCCAGCCTGCGCCGGCACTGCTCTCTGGATCGTGAGCTGGGGCTTTGATGTGCCCTGGCTGCTGCGTCGACTGCGGGGCCGGGCGACGGCCTATCACGCCCATAGCAGCGGCTACGGCTTTGGTTTGCCGGCGGGGGTGCCTGTGCTGGCGGTCAGCCGCAACACCTTGGGCTATTGGGGTGACCGGGCCCCCCGCAATCCCCTTTTCCTGGTGCCGAATGCCCTCGGCACCTCCTGGCTAGAGCGCGGGGATCGGCACGGCACCGCTGCTCGCCCGATCGATGTGCTCGTGCAGCAGCGCAAGAACAGCGCCTATGTGCTGAAGATCCTGGTGCCTGCCTTGAGGGGCCTCGGGCTGAAGGTGGAGGTGCAATCCGGCTGGGTCGATGATCTGGTGGACCTGTTCAACAGCGCCACCGTGGTGCTCTACGACTCCGCCGACTATTGGCGGAGTCGCGGGGTCAGTGAGGGATTTGGCTTGCCCCCCCT
>JAURGL010000162.1 GCA_030833825.1 Vulcanococcus sp. SFB_649D_100_25
ACCTCGCGTGGACCGGCGCCGCGTGCCGCCATCGGACGGCCAGGAGCAGGGCGACGCCAAAGATCGCCGCCATCGCCAGCGGCAACGTCGATCTGGCCTGCGGCGTCAGCTTCAGCTGGGGCCGCTCGATGTTCGTGGATTACTCCCTGCCGATTGCCTTGAGCGGCACCCGCCTGATCACCCCCAGCAGCAATGACGGAACACCGAAGTCCCTCGCGGGGAAAACCATCGGCGTGGTCACCAACAGTGTTGCCGCCAGCACGATCGGCAAGGCCGTACCAACCGCTCAGCTCAAGACCTACGACAGCCCCGCCACCGCCCTGAGCGCCTTGAAGTCAGGGCAGATCCAGTTCCTGGCCGGGGACAGCCTCTGGCTGCTGGCCAACAAGGCATCGGTGGACCCCAGCGGTCAGATCGCACCGGCGGTCCCCTACAACCGCTCCGGCGTGGGCTGCATCGTCCCGGAGAACAACTCCGGTCTGCTCAACCTCAGCAACCTGGCGATTGCCCGCTTGATGCAGGCCTACATCAATGACGATCCCCAGGCCTTGCAGCGCATCAACCGCTGGGTCGGCCCCGGCAGCAGCGTGAACCTCAACCAGGACGCCATCAAGGCCTACTTCACCAACGTGCTGCTGAGTGCAGCCCTGATCGACCTCCCCTAAGTCCTTCTTCACCGGTAGCCATGGCACCCCGCACCCTTCTGCAACTGCTCACCGCCCTCACCGCAGCGGCAGTCTTCAGCGAAACCGCGACGGCTGCGGTTTACCGCAGCCCTGATTCAGGCAACCCCTTGGAGCAGCGGATCCAGACCCTTCGTGATGGCACCTGGCAACCCCTGCTGAATGCGGACGAGCTCCAGCAGCGCTCGGGCGAGGCCGTGGCGCGCTACTGGGGGAATGGTGGTGGACGGGCCTGGGGGAACGGTGGCGGTTGGCGTGGTGGTGGTTGGGGGAACGGTGGTGGCTGGGGCAATGGAGGCAGCTACTACGGAGGAGGCGTCAACGTGAACCTGGGTTGGCCCAATGGCGGTTGGGGCAACGGCGGCGGCTGGGGCAACGGCCTGCCCGGTGGCTTCGTGAACTGGTGACCGTGGCCTCCGGCCTGGATCTGAACCGCTTCGGACCGATTGGCCTGGTGGTGGTTCAGTCCACGTCCCTGTGCAACCTGAATTGCGATTACTGCTATCTGCCCGATCGGCAACAACGCCGGGTCTTTGATCTTGAGCTGTTGCCGCTCCTGCTGGAGCGGATCCTCCAGAGCCCCTTCTGCGGCCCGCAGATCTCCCTGGTCTGGCATGCCGGTGAACCGCTCACCCTGCCCTGTAGCTACTACGACGAAGCCACATCGATCATCCGGAGCCATCTCAAGAAGCATGCCGATGGGGCGGTTGCCATTGAGCAGCACATACAAACCAACGCAACGCTGATCAACGACGCCTGGTGCGAGTGCTTTCAGCGCAACGGGATTGTGGTGGGCGTGAGCATCGATGGGCCCGCTGCGATTCATGACGCCCATCGGCGCTTTCGCAACGGCAATCCTTCCCACGCCCTCAGCCTGAAAGGACTGGAAACCCTGCGCAGGCACAACATCCCGACCCATGTGATCGCGGTGGTCACAGCGGAGGCGATGGATCAACCGGAGGCGATGTACACCTTTTTTCGCGACACCGGCATCACCTCCCTGGGCTTCAACGTTGAAGAGCAGGAGGGGATTCACACCAGCTCATCGATGCAAGGGCAGCTGCAGGAAGAGCGCTACCGGCGCTTCCTGACCCGCTTCTGGGAGCTGAGCGAGGCCGATGGCCACCCCCTGGCCCTACGGGAATTCCATCAGGTGATTGATCTGATTCAGCGAAACCGACGCCTCAACCAGAACGAACTGAACCGTCCTTACTCAATCCTCAGCGTGGATTGGCAGGGGAACTTCTCCACCTTTGACCCCGAATTGCTCTCGGTCAGCAGCGAGCGCTATGGCAGTTTCAACCTCGGCAACATCCGCGAGACCAGCCTGGCGGAAGCGGCAACAACCCCCCGTTTTCAGCAGTTATGGGCCGATGTGGCTGGCGGCATCGAGCGCTGCCAGAGCAGCTGCGACTACTTCGGACTCTGCGGGGGTGGCATGGGGAGCAACAAGTTCTGGGAACACGGGACCCTTGATTGCAGTGAAACCAGCGCCTGCCGCTTCCGCACCCAACTGCCGGTGCAAGTGCTCCTGAAGCGCTTCGAGGCGGGTCCTCCTCTTTCTGCCTAAGTGGCTGCCGGCGTGCCTCTTGGAGATGGGCACGTCCTGAGGTTGGTCGACTAAGTCGACCCGGGTGCGAGAGCGCCGACTGCGCATCCCCACCCCAGACAAGCCGATTCCATACGCTGGAGAACCCAAGCACGACTGCGGTGAAGCATTGGCTAGGCCTTCTAGTGGCGGCTCTGCTGCTGGTGCTGCCGATCCAACCCGCCCTCGCCCAGGTGCATGCCCACCCGGATGAAAACGGAACCGAGGTGGTCCGCAGCCTGGAGAGTCTCCGCGATCTCGACTACCAGAGCTGGCAGGCGGTGGCCTATCGCAGCGGTCCCCCCGGTGGCCCCGTGACCCTCCGGATCGTGGGCTACCCCGGGAAGGTGCGCCTCGATCACCCCACCTCCTTGATCGTGCACTCCGGACGAGGCACCTGGGAGCTCGATGACATCACCACCGCCAACCCCAAGCTGGCCGCCGATGGCCGCGATGCAGCGGCGGAATTTGACCTGAATCCCCTGCTGGCGGATCTGCACCAAAACCGTCCCCTGCGCCTGGAGCTGCCTGGGGTGTTTGTGGAGCTCCCGGTGCCTCCCTTTGTGGTGGGTGAGTGGCGCAGCCTGCCGAGCTGGCGCGAACCCACATGAGCGATCGCTGGCGGCCATGGATGCAACGGGCCCTTCAGCTCGCTGAGCTTGGCCGCGGGCGCACCAGCCCTAACCCCCTAGTGGGGGCCCTGGTGCTCGATCCC
>JAURGL010000163.1 GCA_030833825.1 Vulcanococcus sp. SFB_649D_100_25
TGCGTCGAAGCCAGCGGCCATGTCTACTGCTCCAGAGCCGTTGTCCTTGCTGATGGTTCCAATTCCCGTTTTGCTGCGCCTCTGGGACTCGGACCACCGCGGCCCCGCTTCGCGTCTGCCGTGGCAGCGGAAGTGGATGCAGCGGTGATCGATCCGGAGACCGCCCGCTTCGAATTCGGTCTTGTTCGGCATGGCTTCTGCTGGGCATTCCCGAGGCAGGGGGGCTACAGCATTGGGGTGGGCACCTTTGTCGGCCGCGAGGCCGCCGACGCCGATGCTGTTCTTGCCCAACTGCTGCCTTCCTTGGGCTTGCCGGCTGATGCAGGGTTGCGGCGCTCCTCTCCCCTGCGCGTCTGGGATGGGCACCATCCCCTGCATGTCCCCGGTGCTGTCGTGGTTGGAGATGCCGCCTCGCTCTGTGACCCATTCCTGGCGGAAGGCTTGAGGCCGGCCCTGCTCAGCGGGGTGCGGGCGGCAGAGGCGATGGATCGCCATCTCGCGGCCCCCGATGATCGCAGCGCCTTGGAGGGCTACACCACCAGCATGCGCTCCCAATGGGGAGAGTCGATGGCCTGGGGACGCCGGATCGCCCAGGTGTTCTACCGCGTCCCGAAAGTGGGCTATCAGCTGGGCATCAAGCGTCCCACGGCGCCCCAGCGCATCGCCCAAATCCTCTCGGGTGAGATGGGTTATGGCGACATCGCCCAGCGGGTGATCAAACGGCTGTTGTTTCAGCGGGGCTGAAGTTGCTCAGCGGACGCAGTCCTTGAGATCCCGCAGACGCTGATCAATCGACGCCAGCAGTTCGATCGCAAACATCGGCGACTCCTGCACGGCGAAGAGGAATTTCTCGCGGTTCATCTTCAGCAGGCGGCAGGGGGTTGCCGCCTTGGCGTTGCCGTAGCGGCGGTGCTCAGCGGTCACCAGCGCCCCCGCTCCGAACACATCGCCGGCTTTGATCGTTTCGCTGCCCACCTCGTCGTTCCAGGTGAGTTCAACCGAGCCCTCGAGGACCCCGAACATGCAGTCGCCCGTCTCACCGGAGCGAAAAATGTGATCGCCGGTGGCGGCTTCCAGGACTTCGCCCTGGCTCGCCAGGGCGCGCATGGTGTCGAGGGCGTTCAAGGCTTGCTCAGCTCAATGGAGAGTGGACGGGTAGGCAGATCTAATCAAACCTGCTAGTTGCTGACGGCCAGGGCTGCTCCCAGTCCGCCTCGGATGTCGGCCGGCATCAGTCGTCCGTCATGGTCGGTGTCGAGGGCATCGAAGACGGCATCGCTGCCCAGCCATTCTTCGCGGGTGATGTAACCATCGCCATCAAGATCATTCAGCAGGAAGATCTCCTGAGCGGCATGTTGGAAGGCTCCAGCCCCTTCCAATTCGCCGAGGCGATGGGCGAGTTGGGCCTCCAGGGTTTCGATGGCGCGGGAGAAGCCGGTGATGCCCTCCTGCAGTTTTTCGGTGGCCATCGGATCCTTGTGCATCATCCCCTCGAAGCCGGCGCGATCGAGATGGATCTGCTCCTGGGTGGGTGCCGGGTTGAAGGCGTTGAGCTTGCGGCTGAGTTCGCCTTGGGTGTTGCGCAGCTGATCGAGCAGTTTCGGTGAGATGGTGAGCAGATCGCAGCCGGCCAGCTCGATGATCTCGTCGATGTTGCGGAAGCTGGCTCCCATCACCTCGGTCTTGTAGCCGTAGGTCTTGAAGTAGTTGAAGATCTGGGTCACCGACACCACACCCGGATCCTCAGGGCCCGGGTAGCTCTCGCGCCCGGTGCTCTTTTTGAACCAATCGAGGATTCGTCCGACGAAGGGTGAGATCAGGGTCACGCCCGCTTCGGCGGCAGCGACCGCCTGGGCAAAGCTGAACAGCAGGGTGAGGTTGCAGTGGATGCCTTCCTTCTCCAGCACCTCGGCTGCCTTGATCCCTTCCCAGGTGGAGGCGATCTTGATCAGCACCCGCTCGCGTCCAATGCCGGCCTGGCGGTAGAGACCGATCAGCTTCCGGGCTTTGGTGATCGTCGCCTCGGTGTTGAAGCTCAGGCGGGCATCCACCTCGGTGGAGACGCGGCCGGGCACGATCTTGAGAATCTCCAGACCAAAGGTCACACAGATCTCATCGAGGGCTTCGCGCACCACGTCTTCCGCGGGGGCAGAGGCACCACAGACCTCCCGGGACTGACGCAGGGAACTGTCGATCAGGTTCTGGTAGGTCGGGATCTGGGCCGCCGCCAGGATCAGGGAGGGGTTGGTGGTGGCGTCGCGAGGGGTGAACTGCCGAATGGCATCGATATCACCCGTATCGGCAACGACCACCGTCATGGCCGCCAGTTGATCGAGGAGGTTGGCCATGCTGGGCCCCGGACATGTGGTCAAGCTAGCCGTAGCGATTCGCTGCCGTTTCCCCCTGTTATCAACCGGTCATCTGAAGGATGGTTCAGCTGCGGGCCGTGGCCGGTACGTTGCGGCTCGGTGGGATCTTTTCGATCACTAGCAGGGCCTCAATGATCTGCTTCGCCACAGGGACAGCCACCGTCGAACCGTAGGCATTTCCCCCCTGGGGTTCATCCACCACCACAAGCACCACGAAGCGCGGATCATTGATCGGCAAATGGGCGATGAAACTGGTGATGCGGGCTCCGGACACATAGACGCCGTTTTCGGCCTTCTGGGCAGTGCCCGTTTTGCCCCCGATCCGATGACCTGGGATCTGGACGCCCTTGCCGCTGCCCTTCTCAACCACCGTCTCCATCCAGTTGAGAACGGTCTGGGCGATCTCCGGTTTGATCAGCTGAATGCCGGAGGCCGGTGGCGCCGGCGCCAGATCATCGCCTGAGCGCAGTCCACGGGTGATGTGGGGGCTCACGAGACGGCCTCCATTGGCCAGCATCGCGTGCAGCTGGATCAGCTTGAGGGGTGTGAGGTTGAACCCCTGGCCGAAGGCTGCGGTCGCCGGTTCGATCGGTTGGGTCTTGAAGGTTTCCAGCGAT
>JAURGL010000164.1 GCA_030833825.1 Vulcanococcus sp. SFB_649D_100_25
GAAGCCCGGCCATTGGCCGGGCTTTTTTCATGGCTTCAGGCCGGAGATTGGCTCAGCTCAGAAGGGCACTTCCTCATCGCTGGGGGCTCCCCCACCAAAGCCACCGGTTTCAGCGTCACGCTTGGAGCCCAACAGCTCGAGGCGATCCACGCGGATCACGGGCTTGGTGCGCTCCTCTCCGCTGGCGCGATCGGTCCAGCGGTCGAGCTTGAAGCTGCCGATGATCCCCAGGAGGGAGCCCTTACGGACGTAGTCGGCGGCCACCTGGGCTTGCTTGCCCCAGATTTCCAGGTTGAACCAGTCGGGTTCGTCGTTGTTGCTGCGGCGGTTCACCGCCATCGTCAGGTTGGCCACCATGCTTCCCGATTCGAAGTAGCGGACTTCGGGATCACGGCCTGCCCTGCCGACAAGGGTGATGGAATTGACGCCCATGGCGTTCTCCTGCTGTTGCGTTGGATCAATGATGCAGTCCCTTGGCGGGGTGCTTCGAGAAGAGAGTTCCACCCTTTCGCCCGGATGATCCAAACCTGCGGCAGCCTCGCGGTCTCCAACGTGCGAGATCCCAGAACCTGCCTATGCTTTGGGCCATCGATGGAACGTCTGTGTTTTTCAAACGTTTCCAGCGTTCCCGCGATATCGGCATCGATCTGGGAACGGCGAACACACTGATGTATGTCTCCGGCAAGGGGATCGTTCTGCAGGAGCCATCGGTCGTCGCCATCGATCTCGAGCGGGGTGTGCCGCTGGCGGTGGGTGATGAAGCCAAGTTGATGCTGGGGCGCACCCCGGGAAACATCCGAGCTGTGAGGCCCCTGCGCGATGGGGTGATCGCTGACTTCGATGCCGCTGAGCAAATGATCAAGACCTTCATTCAGAAGGGCAATGACGGCCGCGGCGTCCTGGCACCTCGACTGGTGATCGGTATCCCCAGCGGTGTGACCGGGGTGGAGCGTCGGGCGGTCAGGGAGGCGGGCCTCGCCGGGGCCCGAATGGTGCATCTGATTGAAGAGCCCATCGCAGCCGCCATTGGCGCCGGCCTTCCGGTGACAGAGCCGGTGGGCACCATGATTGTCGATATCGGTGGCGGCACCACGGAGGTGGCCGTCCTCTCGTTGGGGGGCACGGTCCTCAGCGAGTCGGTGCGGGTGGCTGGAGACGAGCTCAGCGATGCCATCACCACCTATCTCAAGAAGGTGCACAACCTGGTGGTGGGGGAACGCACCGCCGAAGAGATCAAGATCCGTCTGGGTTCGGCCTTCCCCGACGACAGCTTTGATGACAGCGCCATGGATGTGCGCGGTCTGCACCTGCTCTCAGGGCTGCCCCGAACGATCAGTGTGCGGGCGGGCGATCTCAGGGAAGCGATGACGGAACCGCTCAACGTGATTGTCGAAGCGGTGAAGCGCACCCTGGAGCGCACTCCCCCGGAACTGGCGGCCGACATCGTCGATCGCGGCGTCGTCCTTGCCGGCGGTGGTGCACTGATGCGTGGAATCAGTGATCTGATCAGCCACGAAACCGGGATCCTGGTGCATATTGCCGACGACCCGCTGTTGTGCGTGGTCAACGGCTGTGGCCAGGTGCTCGAGGACTACAAACGCCTTGAGCGTGTTCTGGACACGCCTGACTTCACCCGCCTCTCTGCCTGAACACCATGGCTGGACGCCTGCTCCGCGTCCCATTGATGCAGAAGATCATCGGGGCCTGGCCCTGGTGGCTGCTCCTCGTTGCTTTGTTCGGGGTACGCCTGAGCAAAGG
Source organism: Vulcanococcus sp. SFB_649D_100_25 (assembly GCA_030833825.1). Lineage (GTDB taxonomy): Bacteria > Cyanobacteriota > Cyanobacteriia > PCC-6307 > Cyanobiaceae > Vulcanococcus. The sequence goes on from JAURGL010000164.1 coordinate 1,759, forward strand.
GGCTGGCGTGATGGATGCCTACGCCCTCCTCTCCCGTCCGTTCTGGCCGGGGCCGGCCCAGTCCCAGTGGCTTCAGTCGGCGCAGCGCCTCGATGAGCACACCCGCCTGCAGCTTCTCGAGCAGGACAATGCCCGTCTGCGGGGTTTGATTCAGCTCGATCGGACCCGCGGCACCAACATCTCGGCTCCCGTGATCTCCCGCAGCACATCCGGCTGGTGGCAGCAGCTGGAGTTGGGCAAGGGAAGCTTGCAGGGGGTCAAGGACGGTTCCGCCGTGATCGCCCCAGGGGGCTTGATCGGCCTGGTGAGCAGCGTCACCCCCACCACAGCCCGCGTGGCCTTGCTCACCAACAGCTCTAGTCGGCTGGGGGTTTGGATCCCGAGGGTGAAGCGCCATGGCCTTTTGGTGGGCCTGGACACGCCTCGGCCCCGCCTGGAGTTTTTGGACAAGGACACCGGGGTGCGGCCTGGAGACGTGGTCACCACCTCCCCCGCCAGCACCCTCGTGCCTCCCAATCTCACCGTCGGGGTTGTGCAGAGTGTTGATGAGGAGCTGGTGCCTGCCCCCGACGCCCGGGTTCAGCTCAGTGCACCGATCGATGCGGTGGATTGGGTTCAGGTGGTGCCCCGCTAGCGATGGCTTCTCTGCATCGACGGCGCTGGTGCATCTCCACGGCCTTGCTGGTCCCGCTGCTCACGCTTGCCTCCCCATCGTTTTTGGCCATTGACGGAGTTGGCCCCGCCTGGGCGGTGCTGTGGCTGCTCCCCTGGGCCCTGGAGGAAGGACCGGTGTCCGGGGCGTTTGCTGGCCTGGCCTTGGGTCTGGTGATGGATGGCTTGCACATCGGTGCCATCACTGAGGCCCCGGCACTCCTGCTGCTGGGCTGGTGGTGGGGCCGGATCGGGCGCCGCGGTCTTCCCATTGCCCGCAGCCTCAATCTCGGCCTCCTTGCTGTCCTTGGTAGCGCCATCCTGGGCGCATCGGTGTTGTTGCAGGAACGTCTGGCGGGCACCTTGCCTCCGGCGATGTCTGGAACGCAATTGCTGTTGACTCAGGCCTTGATCACCGGGGTGCTCGCCCCGTTGATCAGCTCCTTGCTGTTGCTGCGTTGGCGTCAGATCTCCTG
>JAURGL010000165.1 GCA_030833825.1 Vulcanococcus sp. SFB_649D_100_25
AACCATCGACGTCCTGGTGCACTGCCTGGCCTACGCCGGTAAAGACGAGCTGGTGGGCGACTACTCGAACATCTCCCCCGAAGGCTTCGCCCGGGCCCTTGAGGTGAGCGCCTATTCCCTGGCCCCCCTCTGCCGTTACGCCAAGCCCCTGTTCAACGAGGGCGCCAGCGTGATCACCCTCAGCTACCTGGGCGCCGAGCGGGCCATCCCCAACTACAACGTGATGGGCGTGGCCAAGGCGGCCCTGGAAGCTTCCGTGCGTTACCTGGCGGCTGAGCTGGGGGCTGAAAAGCAGGTGCGCGTGAACGCCATCAGTGCCGGCCCGATCCGCACCCTGGCCAGCAGCGCCATCGGCGGCATCCTCGACATGATCCACAACGTGGAGGAGAAGGCTCCCCTGCACCGCACCGTGACCCAGGACGAAGTGGGTGGCACGGCTGCCTTCCTGGCCAGTCCCCTCTCCAGCGGGATCACCGGCCAGGTGATCTACGTGGATGCGGGCTACTGCATCACCGGCATGTGAGCGGCACACTGGATCCGGAGGCCACCAGCATGCGCACAGGCGAAGTTCACCGCGTCACCGGGGAAACCGATGTGCGGGTCAAGCTCAACATCGATGGCAGCGGCAGCGCTCAGGTGAGCACTGGTGTGCCGTTCCTTGATCACATGCTCCACCAGATCAGCAGCCATGGGCTGATCGATCTGGAGGTGAATGCGGTGGGCGACACCCACATCGATGACCACCACACCAACGAAGACGTGGGCATCGCCATTGGCCAAGCCCTGGCCCAGGCCCTGGGGGACCGGCGCGGGATCCACCGCTTCGGCCATTTCGTGGCGCCCCTTGATGAAGCCTTGGTGCAGGTGGCCCTTGATTGCAGCGGCCGGCCCCACCTGAGCTTCGGCCTGGAGATCCCGGCCCAGAAGATCGGCAGTTACGACACCGAGCTGGTGAAGGAGTTCTTTGTGGCCGTGGTGAATAACTCCGGCCTCACCCTGCACATCCGCCAGCTCGATGGGGTGAATTCGCACCACATCGTGGAGGCCTGTTTCAAGGCCTTTGCTCGGGCCTTGCGCCAGGCCACCGAGGTGGATCCGCGCCGGGCCGGGGCGGTCCCGAGCAGCAAGGGAGTGCTGGAGCGGGCGGGCGCCTGAGCAAGCAGCCCGCAACTTCACACTCCGTCACGCGATGATCGAAGGCCGCGCTTGCCGATCTCGCGATGACTGCTGCACCCGCTGCCGCTCCTGCGTATGACCGCGCGGATTGGGCTAGCGCCTTTCGCAATGTGGGCGTGGAGCTCGATGGCGTGGCCGTTCAGGCGGCCCGCGGAACGATCCCGGCGGAGCTCCGGGGCACCCTTTATCGCAATGGCCCGGGACGCTTGGAGCGCGGGGGCCACTGGGTGCATCACCCCTTTGATGGCGACGGGATGATCACGGCCCTGCGCTTTGAAGCCGGCGAGGCCCAGCTGCGCAACCGCTTCGTGCGCACCGAAGGCTTTGAGGCCGAGGAAGCAGCAGGAAAAGTTCTGTTCCGCGGCGTGTTTGGCACCCAGAAGCCCGGCGGCGTGGCTGCCAACGCCTTCGACCTGCGCCTGAAGAACATCGCCAACACCCATGTGGTGCGCCTGGGTGATCAACTCCTTGCCCTTTGGGAGGCGGCTGAACCCCACGCCCTTGATCCAGACAGCCTTGAAACCCGCGGACTGAGCCTGCTGGATGGGGTGCTCAAAAAAGGGGAGGCCTTCAGCGCTCACCCCCGCTTTGACCCCGGGCACCACGGTGCGCCGCGGATGGTGACCTTTGGGGTCAAGGCCGGCCCCCGCAGCACGATCCGCCTGATGGAATTCGCCGTGGAGGACGACGCGGCCTCAGGCGTGAAAGCGGGTCAACTGCTGAGTGAGCGGCGGGACAGCTTCGGTGGATTTGCCTTCCTGCACGACTTCGCGATCACGCCGAACTGGGCGGTGTTTCTGCAGAACGCCATTGCCTTCAATCCCCTGCCCTATGTGGCGGGCCGCAAGGGGGCCGCGCAGTGCCTGCAGTCGCAGCCGGGTGGGCAGGCCAAGTTCTGGTTGATCCCGCGGGACAGCGGGGCGTTCGCAGGCCAGAAGCCGCGGATCATCGATGCTCCCGATGGCTTTGTGTTCCACCACCTCAATGCCTGGGAGGAGGGGGATGACGTGGTGGTCGAGAGCATCTTCTATGCCGATTTCCCTTCGATCGGCCCCGATGAGGACTTCCGTTCCGTCAATTTCGAGTTGTTGCCTGAGGGCCTGCTGGAGCAGTGCCGCATCAACCTCAGCGATGGCTCGGTGCGTACCCAGCGCTTGAGCGAGCGCTGCTGCGAGTTCGCGATGGTCAACCCCGAGCGTGAGGGCCTGCCCTGCCGCTTTGCCTGGATGGCGGTGACCGAGCGGGAAACCGGGAACGATCCCCTGCAGGCGATCAAGAAGCTTGATTTGCAGAGCGGTGAGCGCCAGCTGTGGAGTGCGGCGCCCAGGGGTTTTGTGAGTGAGCCGTTGATGGTGCCCCGTCCCGGGGCCATTGCTGAGGATGATGGCTGGGTGCTCTGTCTGGTCTGGAACGGGGCTCGCTGCGCCAGTGATCTGGTGATCCTGGATGCGGCGTCGCTGGCGGAGGTGGCGGTGCTGGAGCTGCCCCTGGCGGTGCCCCACGGCCTGCATGGCAGCTGGGCGCCCGCTTGATGCACTGGTTTGTGAAGCAGGAGACCTTCCTGCGCCCCTACGCCGCGATGAAGCCTCACCTCGAGGCCCATCGGGCTTGGGTGGAGCAGCTTCGGCAAGCGGGGGTGGTGATCAGCAGTGGCTACCTGGTGGATGGCGCGGGGCAGCCCGGCGGCGGCGGGCTGCTCGTGCTCCAG
>JAURGL010000166.1 GCA_030833825.1 Vulcanococcus sp. SFB_649D_100_25
CACCAAGTCCATCTCACAAAAATAACCGATGCCGAAATGAAGCAAGTCCAACTGATTTGTGACACGAGCCCCGAGTGCCAGCAGCACAGCATTCAGGGCACGGGCGTAACTCTCCCCTCGAAACGAGAGGGACACGGTTGGCCCCACCGGCGGGGTGGTCGCCGCGCCCCCCCCCGCCGGGCTCTTGGCCTCATCGTCGACGTAGACAAAGCCATAACTCCCCATCTGGGTGAGCGCCATCAGGGCATCTTTGGCCGGGGCATTGCGCAGGGTCATGGTGACCGGAGGGCCGCTCACGTTGAGGTAGCTGCGGTTGCGCAGCACCATCGTTCCTACCGCCATGTCCCCCAGCGGGGGCGCCACCGCCCGGGGCTGCAGGGGCGGGGCATAGCTGGGCTGGGGCACAGCACCCGGTTGGCGCAGATTGGGCTGGGCCGTCTGAGTGCGCTGCTCCGGAGGAGCGGCAAAGCTGAGGATCAGGTTGCGTCCGTCGGCGCTCACCACCGGCTTGGTGGCAGGTGCCCCGGGCAGCGGAATCACCTGGATGCGGTAGTCCTGTCCGCTGCCCTCCAGACTCACGCGCTGCAGGCCCGCCTCCGGAATCGCCATCGTCTGCGGCCCCATCCTCAGGGCCGATGGGCTGCTCAATTGCAAACTGCCTTCCCAACCCTGACTGGTCTGCCGTTGCCGCAGCACGGGGGCAGGGCCCGTGCCTTCAATCACCACATCGAGGGTCTGATCTGATCGGCGCAACCGGAGCACCACATCCCCACTGGGCTGGGCTGAGGCCTCCCTTGAGGTTGACGTTGCAGGCGAATTGGCAACCGCAGGAGAGGCGATCGCAGCAGCAAGCAACAGGGCCGAGATCGAACCGCACCTCCAACCCACACTGCCCCTGCCAGATGGGCGGATGGTATCGGCGCTTAAGGGGCCTTTCCAGGCTGATCGGCGTCGCTGTGATCTTTGGAGTACAGAGCCAGGTTCAGGCGTAACTGCGTGGGTTCCAACTGCGGACGCCCATCCTTGTCCTTGTTGGCACTGCCGGCTTTCAAGGAAAGATCGCTCTGCACCACCAGCAGGCTGAGCCGCTCCAAGCGCCGCAGGAAATCCAGCAGCTGGGGGCCACTACCGCGGGCGCTCAGAAGAACCGAGGTTTTGCTCAGGCCTGGCGCCAGGAGCGGATCCGGAGGAGGCGGAGGAGTCTTATCTTTCCCGCTCCCCTTGGGAGGCGGCGCCGCGGCGATCGGTTCGTAGCCATCCAACTGGACTCCGCTCAGGGCCGCCTGCTCACTGAGCTGGGCAAGGAAGGTGTTGAGATCTCCGCTGCCTGCAATCAGGCTGACGATCTGTGCGTTGCGGATCTCCGCCTCAACGCGCTGCTGGTCGAGGGTGTCCAGCTGCCGCCGCAGCAACGGCAGGCGCTGCCGCTGGGCCTCCAACTGCTCGAGCTGCTGTTGATCCCGTTGCAGCTCCTGCCAGCGGGGCAGCACCACCGCCCCCCCCAGAGCCGCGGCCAACAGGGCACCCGTCAGAGCAGGAGCCGCCAGCAGGACGGACTCACGCCTCAGCCAGCGAGGGCTGCTGCCGGCCTGAAAGTTGGTCATGGGAGCACCCCCGCCGCCTGGAGCAGACGCAGACGCTTGGCCAGGCCATCAGCCTGCAGGGCCTGGAGCACCTGCAACATCCGGGGGGCGGGTAACGCCCCGAAGCGGGCCGAGAGCTCCCAGTTCACCCCCGAGCCGGCGTCCCCATCCCTCTGCAACTGCACCACCTTCACCGATCGAGGCTCCACCAGGGGGGACTGGGCCAGCAGCAGGCTGAGGCTGTTCACCCGCCGGAAGGCCTGGGGGTCGAGCGCCAACCCCTTCAGGACCAACCCATCCCCCTGTGCCCGGACCTCGGTGAGTTGGACCCCCTCTGGAGTCACCGCCATCAGCTGAGTGAGCAGGGCAGAACCCGAGGACACCGCCACAAGGCCCTTGGCGAGGCCCTCGCTGCTGCGCTGCACCTGGGCCTTGGCCCGGCGGGCTTTGGTCACGCGGGTTTCGAGAAGCTCCACCTCGGCACTGATGCCCCGCAACCCCGCCAGGGCTTCCGTGAGCTGCTGCTGCCGCAGGGCCAGCCCCAGGGACAGGAGAAACACCAGGGCCACGAATCCTGATCCGATCGCAGCCCCACCCAGCAGCAATGGCCGGGCCGGGACCAAACGGGCCGCGCCGGCAATCCCCGCTGCCGGCGGCGCTCATGCAGCAGGTCCAAGCGCAGCTGCGATCGGTTCATGGCAGAACCTCCGCAGCCGCCAACCCCCACAGCAGAGCTGCAGATAGCGACGCGGGGGAATCCGTCCTGGCATCCAGCAACCAGCCCGATGCCACGGGATCGACCACATCCACCCGCACCGGCAGATCCTGCTGGAGCTCCCGCCCCAGCGCATGGGGCTCCAACTCCGCAGCGGCGCTCACCACCAGCCGCAGGCTCTGCAGCTGGGGCCGATAGGCCAGGCAGGGGATCAGGGCCTCGAGCAGGCCCTCCGTGGGCTGGGGCGGCGGCAGGAGCCATTGCCACTGGGGAATGCCCGCCTCAACACGGAACAGGGCGCAGCCCCCCGGTTCCACCAGCAACACCCATTCAGCGTCGGCGCCCTGCCCAGCGCAGAGGGGGGCCGCCTCAAGCCGATCCAGGGGCAGGGCTGCCAGGGCAAACACCTCGATCCAGCTTTCCAACAGAGCGATCTCCGCCGCCGCCAACAGGGAGCGACCGGGGGCCAGCTGCAGGGGTTGCGCGATCAAATCCAGCGGGGTGTCGATGGGCCAGGGCAACTCCAGTGCCTCCCGCTGGGACACCGCCAGATCC
>JAURGL010000167.1 GCA_030833825.1 Vulcanococcus sp. SFB_649D_100_25
GGCCAGCACCACGCTGGGGGCGGTGCTGCAGTGGCTGATCCAGCTGCCGGCCCTCAGTCGCGAAGGTCTCAACAAGCTCCAGTTGGTGTGGGACTGGCGGGACCCCGGTGTGCGCGAGGTCCTCAAGGTGATGGGTCCAGCCACTCTTTCCTCGGGGATGCTGCAGATCAACGTGTTCGTCTCGCTGTTCTTCGCTTCGGGAATGCCGGCGGCAGCGGCTGGACTGGGCTACGCCAACCTCCTTGTGCAGACCCCGCTGGGGCTCCTCTCCAATGCGCTCCTGGTGCCGTTGCTGCCGGTGTATGCCCGGCTCACAGCGCCAGAGGATCGCCCGGAGTTGATCGCCCGCATTCGCCAGGGCCTGATGCTGTCCAACGCCTCGATGCTGCCCTTGGGGGCGCTGATGGTGGGGCTGGCCCTGCCCATCGTCGCCCTGATTTATGAGCGAGGTGCCTTCAATGCCGATGCCGCTGACCTGGTTGGGCAGCTACTGATGGCCTACGGCATCGGAATGCCCGCCTATCTGGCCCGCGATGTTCTGGTGCGTGTGTTCTATGCCCTGGGGGATGGGGTTACGCCGTTTCGCTGGTCCCTGGGGGGCATCGGCCTCAATGCGGTGTTCTGTTGGTTGTTTGTCGGTGGCCCCACCCCATGGGCGGCGGTCACCCTGCCCTTCAATTTCGGGGCGGCTGGCCTGGTGATCGCCACGGTGGGGGTCAACCTCATCACCTGCCTGGGGCTGCTGCTCGCCCTCCAGGGGCGTCTGGGCGGGCTCCCGCTCCGGGTCTGGGCCCGCGATACCGCCCTGCTGCTCATGGCGGCCGTCGCGGCGGGGATGGTGGCTTGGGGTATGGCCTCGTGGATCAGTTGGCCCGGGCATCTGATCGGGCGCTTGCTGGAGTGCAGCCTTGCCAGCGCCGCATCACTGCTGGTGTATGGCCTGGTGGCTGCTGCGGCTGGGGTGCCTGAGGTGCACCAGCTGCTGAGCCAGCTGCGTGGCCGGGTTCCGGGCCTGCGCTGATCTGGCGTTAGAGCTCGACGACGCGCTCCTCGCGAACCTGGATCGGGAGTTCGAGGTGGCTGCGGCCCACCATCGCCGGCCCATCGACGGAGTAGATCCGCGCTTCGATCCCGAACTCCTTGAAGGCGTTCTCCATTTCCTGCATCAGCGCCTTCTCGACCTGCGCCTCGGCATCGACAACCTTGCCGATCAGGCGGCTGCCGAGGCGTCCAATGCGCTGTCGCACCACCTCGCGTGCGTTGGTGACCTCGATGACCAGCACACGGGCCTTGCAGGTGCGGGCAACCCTAACTGTGCTGACTCAGAAGCTCTTCAAGATCCTGCAGTTGCCCGGGCGGCACCAGCCGGGCCAGGGGCAATCGGCTGCTGCCTCCGCCAATGGGAACCTGTACCGCCTCGAGGGCTTGGCGGGCACAGACATCAGCTCCCTGATCCAGTCGGGCTGCACACTCGATCGCCAAGGCTTCTGCCAGGCCGGCATCACCGAGGTAGAGATGCCAGCCGCCGATCTGGATGTAGAGGCGATCGGCAATCCCCAGTTGCAGGTCGCGGATCTCGCTTGGAGAGAGGGTCATTCCAGAGGCGTGGTGCTGCGCTCAGGATGACGCTTTCGGGCGTCGGGCGACGACGCTGATCAGCTGCACCAGCAGCAGCAAGGCCCAGGCCTCGGTCAGCCAGTCCAGATGGGGCCATGGCTCGCGCATGCCCTGAACAAACCAGAGCCCGCTATTGACTGCGGCGAAAGCCATGGCATGCAGCACCAGGTTGACGATCCGGTTGAAGTGCCGGTAGGTGGGGTCTTCAGGATCGGCGGGCCCGTACCAGCGGATCGGCATCGGTTTAAAACCGCGTTCAGCGGGCAACAGTGGCTCGAGTCTGTTGGTTGACGGGTGGGCCCTCGATGTGGGCAGAATGTCGAGGCAGGCGCAGGCGCTTGTAGCTCAGCGGATTAGAGCATCTGACTACGGATCAGAGGGTCGGGAGTTCGAATCTCTCCAGGCGCGCCTTGCAACTCGAACAACCGCCCATCAGGGCGGTTTTTTTGTGCGCCAAGGGTGCTGACGCCGCACTGCTGCGGTTTCTTACGATCAGCCCCAGTTCTCGTCTCGATCTGCAATGGCGCAGACCAACCAAGCACTCGCTGCTGGCGATCCCGCCATTGCCGCGCTGATCGGTAAGGAGCTGGAGCGCCAGCAGACGCACCTCGAGTTGATCGCGTCTGAGAACTTCGCCTCCCAGGCCGTGATGGAGGCCCAGGGGTCGGTGCTCACCAACAAGTACGCGGAGGGTCTTCCCGCCAAGCGCTACTACGGCGGTTGCGAGCACGTCGATGCCATCGAGGAGCTGGCGATCGAGCGCGCCAAGGAGCTGTTCGGTGCCGCCTGGGCGAATGTCCAGCCCCACAGCGGCGCCCAGGCCAACTTCGCTGTGTTCCTGGCGCTGCTGCAGCCCGGCGACACGATCATGGGCATGGACCTCAGCCATGGCGGCCACCTCACCCATGGCTCGCCCGTGAATGTGAGCGGCAAGTGGTTCAAGGTGGTGCAGTACGGGGTGGATAAAGCCACCCAGCAGCTCAATTTCGACACGATCCGCCAGCTGGCGCTGGAGCACAAGCCGAAGCTGATTGTCTGCGGCTACTCGGCTTACCCCCGCACCATCGATTTCCAGGCCTTCCGCGCCATCGCCGATGAGGTGGGCGCCTACCTGCTGGCCGACATGGCCCACATCGCCGGCCTCGTGGCCGCGGGCGATCACCCCAGCCCCTTCCCGCACGCGG
>JAURGL010000168.1 GCA_030833825.1 Vulcanococcus sp. SFB_649D_100_25
CCAGCAACCAATCACCGAGCAGATCGCCCAGGGCATCCGGCACACAGGGCTGACCAGCGACACAGGTGCCTGCTGGCAGGGGCTGCCGCTCAAGCCAGATCAGCTTGCGCCCCTCAAGGGCCATCGCCGTGATCGCCTCGTCCTGCAGCTCGAGGTAGACCCGCTGCGGAAACAGCCAGGCTTGCAACGGCGCGAGGCGGTCTTGAACTCCTGAGAGCACCACCGCGCCCTGCTTGCTTCACCCGCAAGCTATCCAGAATTCAGCTCCAGGGCACCCCTGTACCCACCGCTTCCGAGATGTTGCGGAAACCGTGGCGATCCAGTTGGCTGCTGAGCCCCTCAAGGATCTCGGGCACCAGGGCAGGACCCCCATAGATCCAACCGGTGTAGAGCTGCACCAGAGAGGCCCCGGCTGTGATCCGCTCCCAGGCCGACTGAGGCGAATCAATCCCACCCACCCCGATCAAGGGGAGTCCAGGGCCAGCGGTGACCCGCAGGCGCCGCATCACCTCCAACGCCCTCTCCCGCAGGGGGGCCCCGCTGAGCCCACCGGCTTCCTCCGCCAGGGTTTTGCCGGTCTGGGCAAGGCGGCGCTGCCCCAAGCCCAATCGGTCGAGGCTGGTGTTCACCGCAATCACCCCTGCCAGGCCTTCCTCGTAGGCCAGCCGGGCGATCGCATCGATGGCGTCGTCCTCCAGGTCGGGGGCAATCTTGACCAGCAGGGGAGGGCAGGCGGGCAGACGCCGCAGGCGCTCCACCAGACGCCGCAGCAGGACCTCATCCTGCAGTTCCCGCAACCCAGGGGTGTTGGGGGAACTGACGTTGATCACGGCGTAGTCCGCCAGGGGCGCCAACAGCTCCAGGGAGGAGGCGTAGTCATCCGGCGCCAGCTCCAGGGGGGTGATCTTGGATTTGCCAAGGTTGATCCCCAGCACGGCTGGCCGCTGTCCGGCCGGAGGCAGGGCCTGGCGCTCCAGGGTGCGCCGGACTGCCTGGGCACCCTGGTTGTTGAAACCCATCCGATTCAGGGCGGCCCGCTCCTCCGCCAGACGGAACAGCCGAGGGCGCGGATTCCCTGGCTGGGCATGCCAGGTGATCGTTCCCAGTTCGGCAAACCCAAAACCAAACAGGTGCCAGATCCCAGCGGCAACGGCGTTCTTGTCGAACCCTGCCGCCAACCCCACAGGGTTGAGGAAGCGGCAGCCGAAGAGGGTCTGCTCGAGGCGGAGATCCTTGCGTTGCAGCTCAGCCCCAAGTCCCGCCAGGGAGCTGCTCACCAGGGGCCAATGGCGGCGCAGGGAAGCCTGAGCGAGGGCCTGGAGGGTGAGCTGGCTCAGCTGTTCTGCATCGGCCCCATCGTCCCGGCTCAGGAGGGGCCCGACGAAGCGTTGATAGAGCGATCCCGTGCCGACCTCAGCCATCCTGCCGCTCCTCGCCTTGGGCTTGCCCCGATCCTGACGCCTCTCGGCGCAACTGCCAGCGCCCCTCTGCAGCTGGCACCACCTCCCAGTCCCTCCAACGCCAGGGGCCTTCGCGGGCCTCGAGGGTCTTGAGCGGCATCTCCACCAGCTGCGCCAACTCCATCAAGCTGAGGCCATACCCCCCTTGGGCCAGGCGATCCGCCAACTCCAACCGACTCAGGAGTTGCTGCAACCCCGCCGGGGCCAGATCAACGGGCGCGGCCGGTTCGCGCACCATCAGGCCCCCGTACTCCCCGTGGGCCAACTGGGGGACCTGCCCCTTGGAGAAGGCCACGGCGATGGCATCACAACGGTCGTTATCGGGATCCCCGCTGTGTCCCTTCACGTAGGTCAGGGGAAGGCCCTGGATCCGAGCCGCATCGAGGGCTTCCCAGAGATCCCGATTCAGCACAGGCCCCCCAGAGGCCGTCCGCCAGCCCTTGCGCTTCCAGCCGTTGATCCACTTGCTGAAGCCATCGATCAGATACTTCGAATCGGTGCGAATGCTCAGGCCCGGATCGCGGGGCAGCACGGCCAACTGCTCCAACAGGGTGAGGGCCGCCGTGAGCTCCATCCGGTTGTTGGTGGTGGCGGCATCCGCCCCGCCGAACTCCTGCACGCTCCCGTCCTCGAAGCGCAGCAGAGCACCCCACCCCCCGGGGCCGGGATTCCCGCTGCAGGCGCCATCGCAAGCGGCAGCCACCACCTTGGGGCGGTCAGTCGACACTGGGCTGCTCCCTCAAAATCCGGTACAACGCACGTCTGATCAGCAGCCCTGGAGCGATCCCATGCAGCGAAGCTACCTCCCGTGGGCAGGCCTGGCCCTCCTGGGGGCCGGCCTGATCAGCTCCCAGGCAGCCGCCGGGGTGTTCCAGAGCAAAGGGCTTGAGCAGGAGCGCTTGGTGGTCCTGGGACAGCCCGTGGGGAAGAGCGACTGGAAGCTGCTGGTGCTCGAGCAGATTGCGGCCACTCCAAAGTGCTGGGAACAGCGAAGCGATGGCCTGATCGATCCCGCCCTGAACCGCTTCGACTTCACGGGGATCTGCAGCCGCTACATCGACAGCAACGGCTATTCCCTGCGGGTCGGGGAGGAAGACCTGGCGCCCCGCTACCGCCTCCGCCTGGAGCGCCAGGGTGATCGCCTGGCGCTGCTGGCCATGTCAGGGAACGCCCCCACCGAGTTGCTGGTGGGGCGCGGGACCATCCCCAGGCGGGATCGGGACGGCTTTGTGGAGCTCAAACTCGAGCCTGGCTGGCAGCTGGAGCGCCGGATGTATGGCGAGCGGAGCTTGAGCCACGTGTATTTCGCCAACACCACCCCCATGGCCACCCTGAT
>JAURGL010000169.1 GCA_030833825.1 Vulcanococcus sp. SFB_649D_100_25
AGCGCTGAGGCCGAGCCCTGGTGGTTGGTGCAGCTCCAAGATCAGCCCGCTGGTGCGTGCACCCTGCGCTTGCCCCCGGGCTCCTGGCAGGTGGGGGCAGACCGTCAGGGGTTGCCCGCCCAGGAGGCCCCAGGTGGCGGAGTCTGGGTGCAGGTGCCGCTGGGTCCGGGTATCGGGCCTTTGGCGCTGGAGCGCCAGCGGGCTGTTTCTGTGCCCCCGTCCTCGGCAGCGATCGTCAATCCGGTGGCGTTGCAGCCCAGGGGTGAGGGCTGGTGGCTCGAGAACGGATTGCTCCGGGTGCAGCTGGGGCCCCGGGGAGTCGAGCAGATCTGGGGCTCCGATGGGGTGCCCCGCCTCTCAGATCCCCTGGAGTGGCGGCGTTGGCGCGATCAAGGCGAGTTCTGGGATGCCTGGGACATCGCTGCCAACTACCGCAACCATCCTTTGCCCTTGGATTGGGATCCCCAGCCGGAGATCGCCGAGCAGGGGCCGTTGCTGGTGCGGTTGGTGTGGCGGGGTCGCTGTGGCGCGAGTGCGCTGCGCCTCGATCTGCAGCTGCGAGCTGCTTGTCCCCATCTGGAGTGCACGCTTCAGGTGGATTGGCAGCAGCGCCATGAATTGCTGCGGCTGGAGATCCCCCTGGCACAACCTGCGGTGCGCTATGCCGGCGACACCTCCGGTGGCGTGCTGGAGCGCCCGGCCCAGGCGGCCAATGCCAGGGAGCAGGCCCGCTGGGAAGTGCCCGTGATCTCCTGGGCAGAAGCCGGTGGCCTCGCGGTTCTGCTTGATGGCCCCCAGGGCGTGTCAGCAGTGCCCGAGCGCCTGGGCGTCTCGCTGCTGCGCGCCCCCACCTGGCCGGATCCGGGCGCGGACAGCGGGCTCCAACGCCTCAAGGTTGCCTTGCTTCCCTGCCCGCAGGGTTGGTGTTCCGGCGAGGTGCCACGCTTGGCCCGTCAGTTCCGCGAGCCCCTGTGGTTCAGACCGGCTTCCCTGATGTCTTCTGAGGGGGCACCGCAAGGATTTGACCTAGCCAACGCTGCGGTGCAGCTGCTGGGTTGTCAGCCGGCAGAGCAAGTTGGAGACGTGGCCCTCCGCTTGCAGAACCTCAGCCCGAGTCGACAGGGCATTGATTGCCCAGCCGGCTGGCTGTGGCACATGGACGGGCAATCCCCATGGCACTCCACGCGGCTGCAGCTCAAGCCGTGGCAGCTGCTGGAGCTGCGGGTCCGGCGTCAGTCTTCGTGATCGTCGAAGGGGTCGCTCAGTTGCTTGGAGGGAGGCCCAAAGGCGGTGTAGATGCCAAAGCCGGTGAGGCCCAGCAACACGGCCAGAACGGCCAGGGCCACCGACATCGCGGGGGAGGTGGTTTCCATCACAACTCTCGACAGGGCCAGCCGCGGCGGCGGGAAGGCCCCTTACAGTAACGAGATCAACCTCCTTGCCAGAGAGCACAGCCCCGACATGGCTCAACGCACCCGCCTTGGAGACCTGCTGCGCCCCTTGAACTCCGAGTACGGCAAGGTTGTGCCCGGTTGGGGCACAACCCCAGTGATGGGCGTGTTCATGGCCCTGTTTCTGGTGTTCCTGCTGGTGATCCTGCAGCTGTACAACAAGTCGCTGCTGCTCGATGGCATCACCGTGAATTGGAACGGCGTCGGCTGAGTTCATGAACGTTTTCGGGATCGGCTTGCCGGAGATGGCGGTGATTGCCGCCGTCGCTCTGTTGGTCTTCGGCCCGAAACGGTTGCCGGAGCTCGGTCGCACCTTGGGGCGGACCTTGAAGGGCTTTCAGTCCGCCTCCAAGGAATTCGAGCAGGAATTCAAGAAAGCTGTGGATACGGTTGAAGCTGAAGTCAGCCAGGCCACGGCCGAGCCCCAGCGTCAACTCAGCGCTGATGACGACTCCAGCGCGAGCTGATCAGCGGTGAGCACATCTGCCTCTGAGGCTGCGAGCCTGCAGCTCTTAGTGGGCCTTGGCAATCCCGGTGAGAAGTACGCCGGCACGCGCCACAACGTGGGCTTTATGGCGCTTGAACAACTCGCCAGGCGAGATGGCGGCAGTTTCAAGCAGCAAGCCAAGCTGCAGGGTCTGCTGGCTGAGGTGGGCCAAGGAGAGCGCCGCTTGCGCCTCCTGATGCCGCAGACCTTTATGAACGAGAGCGGCCGTTCGATTCGGGCCGCCCTCGATTGGTTTGGCTTCAGGCCCGAGCAGATGCTGGTGCTGGTGGATGACATGGATCTTCCGCTTGGGCGCCTTCGCCTGCGTCTTTCCGGTGGGGCAGGCGGCCACAACGGACTGCGGAGCACGATCAGCCATCTCGGGGGGCAGGACTTCCCTCGGCTGCGGATTGGGATCGGTGCTCCCGCCCTCAATCCCGTGGAGCGCAAGCAGCGCACCGTGGGGCATGTGCTCGGTCGTTTCTCCGTTGCTGAGCAATCGGCTCTGCAGGAGGTCTTGGATGAGGTGATTGCCGGGGTCGATCTGATTCAGCGTCTTGGCTTTGAGCGCGCCGGCAACCGATTGAACGGTTTTGTGGCGGCCTCTGCCGCCAAGCTGTTGGAGCAACCCACCGCCTGATCCGCTCTGCTGTGAGTCGCCTCCCCACCACAACCGCTCAACTGCGGGTGCTGCGCCAGAGCTTCAGTCAGCGTTTGCTCGAAGGAGAAGTCAGTGCCGGTGGGTTTGAGTGGACCTTCTGCTGGTTTTTCGATCGGGGTGAATTGCAGGTGGAGCCTTCCCTGGGGCGGGCTTTGATTCAG
>JAURGL010000016.1 GCA_030833825.1 Vulcanococcus sp. SFB_649D_100_25
ATATTCGCTTCGTCTGAGCGTTAAACCGGGCAGACCTCGTTGCTCTGCGCCCGTTCAAAGGTCTCGACCAGAGACCGAAAAGTCGATCCATCGATGGTTTCCTGCTCGATCAGTTGGTTAACGAGCAGATCCATCAGATCGCGCCGGGGCTGCAGCAAGGACACCGCCTGATCCAGGGCCGTGCGCGCCAGGTGCTGAACCTGCGCATCAATCCGATTCCCCGTCTTCTGAGAATGATGAGGCTCAGAGCGAAGCCAGTCGCGGCCCAGGAAAACCTCTGCACCATCCCCTTCCAGAGATAGGGGGCCCAGGGGGGAGAAGCCGTAGCGGGTCACCATCTCGCGGGCGATGCGACTGACCTGCTCCAAGTCGGAGGATGCTCCCTGGGTGATTTCGCTGGGACCGAAGACCACCAGCTCGGCAGCACGCCCACCCATCGCCATCACCATCCGGGCCTCGAGATAGGCCTTGCTGATCAGCCCGGAGTCGAGGACTTCTTCATCCGGCATGGTGCGGGCAAAGCCACCAATCCCTCCGGCACGGGGCAACAAGGTCACTTTGTCCAGATCATCCGCCTGGGGAAGCAGGGTGGTGATCAAGGCATGCCCGATCTCGTGATAGGCGATCAGACGCTTCTTGGCGCTGTCCTGCAAAGGTGCAGCCGTTAAGCCCATGGTGATGCGCTCCAACGCATCGCCAATGGCGAGGTCGTCGATGCTGCTGCGATCGCGCCTTGCGGTCAGGATCGCCGCTTCATTGAGGAGATTGGAGAGATCCGCTCCGGAAAAGCCGGGCGTTCGGCTCGCCCAATCGGCCAGAACGACCTCTGGATCAAGCGGGCGGCTGCGGGCATGCACCGCCAGGATCTCTTCGCGGCCTTTGCGATCAGGCAGGTCGACATGGATGCGACGGTCGAAGCGTCCTGGACGCATCAGGGCCGCATCGAGAACATCAGGGCGGTTGGTGGCAGCCAGAAGGATCACCCCGGAGTTTTCAGCAAAGCCATCCATCTCCGTCAGGAGCTGGTTCAGGGTTTGCTCCCGTTCGTCGTTGCCGCCGCCGATACCAGCGCCGCGCTGCCGGCCCACCGCATCGATTTCATCGATAAAGATGATGCAAGGGGCCTTCTCCTTCGCCTGGCGAAACAGGTCGCGGACCCGGCTGGCACCCACGCCCACGAACAGCTCAACGAACTCTGAGGCCGCCATCGAGAAGAACGGCACGCCCGCCTCTCCAGCAATGGCCTTGGCCAGGAGAGTCTTGCCGGTCCCTGGAGGGCCCACCAGCAAAACCCCCTTGGGAATCCGCGCCCCAACCGCCGTGAAGCGCTCGGGCTCCTTCAGGAAGGTGACCACCTCCTGAAGCTCCTCCTTGGCCTCCTTGATCCCGGCGACATCCTCAAAACGCACCGCCACAGCCGCCTCAGGCTCCGCCATCCGGGCCTTGCTGCGACCAAACCCCATTGCCCGGTTGGCCACCTGGGCCGAACGACGCAGCAGGAGTGCCAAGCCCCCGAACAGAAGCAGCAGGAGCAACCCGTTGGACACCAGGCTGGCTGTGGCCTGGTCCTGCCGGTCATCCCGCACCGTGAGGGGAACCCTGGCCTCCTGAGCGGTCCGCAGCAGGACCTGGTCATTGCTGAAGACCGGGACCCGGGTGCGCGCTCCATCGGCGTAGGTGACGCTGACCTCGCGATTGGCGGGGGACAGCAACAGCTCTTTGACCTTCCCGGCCCTGAGCTGGTCGAGCAACTGGCTGTAGCTGGGTTGTGGGGCACGCGCCAGCCCCAGGTCCTTGAGCAGGTTCTCTTGCTTGCTGCTCGCAGGCGGCACAGCTTGGTTCGATCCCCGGGCAGGCAGGTCAGGGGTGGCGCCGCTGCTCACAGGAATCCATCGCTGGTGGGACTTTAGCGATTTGACGAAAGGAAAGTCGGCAAGGGAAGATCTTGGTTTGGCTGACGAGTAAGCGGGATGGCTGTTCCCAAGAAGAAAACCTCCAAGGGCAAGCGGAACCAGCGCCACGCCACCTGGAAAGGCAAGGCTGCCATCGCCGCCCAAAAGGCCCTCTCCATTGGCAAGGCCGTGCTGAGTGGCCGCGCTCAGGGCTTTGTGTATCCCGTTGCTGAAGAAGAAGGCGACGAAGCCTGATTCCTGATCCAACGCAGAACATCTGCGCCGCTGCCTTCGAACAGAGGGCGGCGGCGTGCGTTCAACACCCTGACCCAGGCGGCATCCGCCAGCAATGGGTGCTGAAACAAAGGGGGCGGCAGTGATTGCAGGCTGGCACTGACCAGTGCATCCAACTGGGCGCCACCCATCCACCCGCCTCCGCGCCGCCGCTGCTGCGCTTCGGCTTGGAAACGCCATCGCCGTGGCAGGTTCCAGGCCAGCGGCCAGAGCATCACCAGGCGATCCAGCTCAGCCCAGAGGGGCAGATACGCCTCAAGTTCCTGGTTGCAGCGCTGCACCCAGGCCTTCTCCACAGTTCCGAGACTCGCCCCCAGAGCCGTCTCGGGGTGCAGCGCGAGTTCGAGATCCAGCTGCTCGCGGGGACGGGCACGGCACCCCACAAGCCACCCCTCGAGGAGCAGCGCATCAGCCTCGCCGCGCCAGGGGATGGAGGGGTCCCCTTGCCCGTGGAGGAGGGTCTTGTCAAAGCGGGGGAGCTCAAGCTCAGATCCGCGTCCTTGACGCCAGGCTTGGATCGGCTGCTCCAGGAGCGCAGGATCGTGGCTCGCTGGAGGCACGCGGTTGACGCCAAAAGGGTTCCCCGCCATCCGCTCCAGGCGCTTGGGGTAGGGGAGATAGGCGTCGTCAATGGAGGCAACGGCCAACGTCAGGCCCCGCTGAGCGAAGTGCTGCTGCAACTGAGCCGCCAGGGTGCTCTTCCCCGCACCGACCGGACCGTTCAAACCGATGACGGGTCTCTGTCCTGCGGAGCGCTGCTGCTGGCAAAACACCAGAAGCTGATCCTCAAGGGTCATGAGCCGAGCTTGAAAGCCTCCAGGACCACCGCATAGACAAGACCGATGCGGAGGTTGTCGCACAGCACCCAGGCCAAGGGGACCTGATCGCTCAGCACCCGAGTGCGCACGCGGATGACCAGCTCCAGGAGGAGCAGGAGCACCAGGACCACCAGGGGCCGCTGACCGATCTCCGCCAGCCACCAGGTGGTGACGTTCTGGCCGGCATAAAAACCGAGCAACAGGGCCAGTAATCCCGAACTCCGCCGCCGCCAGCTGCCTTGAAAGGCGCCGAAGAGGATCTGCCCACCGCGGCGCTGCAGGCGATCAAAACGGGTGGCCTGAAGGGGCATGCGGCTCAGGAGGGGGACAACAGTCGCTGCAGATAGGAGAGCGTGATCAACCCCTCCGGGCAAGCGGGTCCGCACAAGACGCCACAGGGATGATCGGGCTCTCCAAGACCGTCCACTACGGCGGCGGCCCGCGCAAGGTCTTCGAGCGGTTCATGCAGGCTCGAGGCGCTGCGGGTGATCAGGACCGCCAAACCGGCTCCGCAGGCAGCCTGCAGACCGTTGCCGGAGTCCTCAATCGCCAGGACCTCCGCAGCAGGGCGATCCAGGCGGTTCAGGGCCAGCTGATAGGCCTCAGGGTCGGGCTTCTTGGCGCCGACGTCGTCCCCACAGATCCAGAAGCTCAGCAGCTCCGGATGATGCGGCAGCTGGCGCTCCAGCAGGGACTGGACGGCAGAGCGTCCGCTGGTGGTGACGATGCCCTGCTTCAGACCCGCCGCCGCGGCAGCCTCCATCAGCCTGCGCACCCCCGGTCGCAGGCCGATCTCCCCCTGGTCAACCAGGTCGCGGTAGTGGCGCTGCTTCGCCGCCTGCAGAGCGTCAAGGCGATCAGGACTGGGGCGATGCCCCTCCGTCTGCTCGAGGAACGCGGCGATCCGCTCACGGCCACCACTGATCCGGAGCAGGTCCAGGTAAAGACCGACGTCCCAACGCCAGGGCAGGCCCGCCTCGCTGAAGGCCCGGTTGAACGCCAGGCGATGGCCATCGAGTTCTGTCTCGGCCAGGGTGCCGTCCACATCCCAGAGCAGGGCGGTGGGCCGTGGCTGCATGGCGAGTGCCTGGGGAGCACGAGGCTACGGCGATCCTGGACAGGGAGAACTCAGCCCACAGAATGGTTGTGCTTTGAAGGCCTGCGTTGCTCCCTGAGTCCCCTGAGCAACGGTTGAGCCAACGCTGGCAATTACCCGCTGCCGCAGAGCTGGATCCAGAGCTGACGGATCTGGGGCTGAGCGAGCCACTCCTCGCCCTGTTGCATCGCCGTGGATTCAGCACCCGAGGCGCCATCGAAGCCCTGCTGAACCCAGCGGAAGCCCCCGAAGCCAAGGCCCACTTCCCCGACCTGCCAAAGGCGGTGAAACGGCTGCAGCAGGCCTGTAAGCGCGGTGAAGACCTGGCCATCTGCGGTGATTACGACGCCGATGGCATGACCAGCACCGCCCTGTTGATCGGGGTGTTGCGGCAGCTGGGAGCTCAACCCCGCGCAGCCATTCCCAGCCGTCAGGACGATGGCTATGGACTCAATGCCGCCATGGTGGAACGACTGGCGGCCGAGGGGGTGCGGCTGCTGGTCACGGTGGACAACGGGGTCTCCGCCCGAGAAGCCCTCGAGCGCGCTGAGGCCCTTGGCCTGGAGGTGATCGTCACCGATCACCACACCCTGCCGCAGCAGATGCCACCCCTGCTGGCCCTGGTCCACCCGGCCTGCACGCCTGAGGGCTCGCCCTATCGGGGCCTGGCCGGTGTCGGGTTGGCCTTCGTGGTGGCCAGATCCCTGGCCCAGGCCAGTCGTTCCAAGCAGGCCATGGCCATGGCCATGGACCTGTTCTGCATCGGCACCATTGCCGACATGGCCCCCCTGGAGGGGGTCAACCGACGTTGGTTGATGGATGGCCTGCCGCGCCTGAAGCACTCGACCTTGCCGGGTCTTCAGGCCCTGCAACAGGTGGCGGGGCTGGACGATGCCCCGATCGATGCCACCACCGTGGGCTTTCAACTGGCCCCTCGCATCAATGCGGTGGGCCGCCTTGGTGACCCAACCCTGGTGGTGGAGTTGCTCACCACAGAGGATCAGGAGCAGGCTCTAGAGCTGGCGAGGGCCTGCGAGAACCTCAACCGGCAGCGACGCGAGCTCTGCGATGCGATCGAGGCGGAGGCCCGTGCCCTGACGGACGCCGATGGGCAACAGCGCAGCCCATTTCTCCTGTTGGCCCAAGGGCATTGGCATCACGGGGTGATCGGCATCGTCGCGGCCCGCCTGGTGGAACAGTTCGGATGCCCCGTGGCCCTGCTGGCCTCTGAGGGGGATGGCCGCATGCGGGCCTCCGTCAGGGCCCCTAAAGGTTTTGCCGTCGACGCCGCCCTGCAGCAGTGCTCCGATCTGTTGGAGCGCCATGGCGGGCACCCCGCCGCCGGTGGGTTCACCGTGCGGGCTGAACAGGTCAGCGCCCTCCATGAACGACTCAATGGGCTCGCCCAGCGCTGGCGCGATGAAGCGGAGAGCCCCGGGGTGGCCCCCGAAGCGCTGCTGCGCCTCGATCAGCTGGGGCGATCCTTCTGGCAGCAGCTCCAGAGACTCGAGCCCTTCGGCATCGGCAATCCCACCCCGCTGTTCTGGAGCAGCTGCTGCACCATCAGCCAGCAACGGGAACTGCGGGGCGGACATCTGCAGCTCACCCTGCGGCAGGGGGATGCCACGGCCCGGGCAATCGCCTGGCGATGGCAGGGGGAGACCACCCTCCCGAAGGAGGTGGATGTGGCCTATCACCTGCGCCTGAACCGCTGGCAGGGAGACGAGCGCCTGCAACTGGCGGCGATCCGTCCAAGCACCCGCGACGCCCTCGTACTGCAACGCCAAAACCGCAGCTACTGGGTGGAACGCGATGGAGAGCAACTGGTGATTCGCAACGCCCAGGGCGAGGAGCTGAGGGGCCAACGGGCAGAGAACAGCACTGGAGCCCTCTGCGTGGATCACCCCCATGGGGAGCACCCCTATGTGAAGGCGCTGGTGCTCGATGCCGCCAGGGCCCTGGGAATGGCGGCATAAAAAAAACCCCGGAGCGATGCTCACGGGGGGCTGGAGATCTCCGAAGGCGCGGAGCCCTAGCGCCCGGTTCGGCTCGGGCTCAAGCTCCGGTCAAACGGTTTCTCCCCCGCAACGATCTGAGTCGGAGGGGGGCGTTTGAGGGGAAATCAGAGCGCGCCGCGGCGGTAGAAGAGGATGAAGATCACGGCCGGGCCAACCAGGGTGATCAGGAACAGAGCAGCGAAGTTGGCGATCAGATGGAAGTCGATTCCCATGGGAGAACGGCTCAGGAGCTGCACGTGTCCTGCCAAGACTAAAAGCAGACCTCCCGCCGGAGCCGATCGGTTGAGCGCTCCTGTGACGGGTTGTCACAGCCAGAACCATGGCTGAAACCTTGCACTGGCGCTGCATCAGCGGCTGTGGCTCGTGCTGCCGGCTGGACCCGGGTGAGCGCAACGAGGCCCTCGATGCCCTCAGCCCGGAGCAACAGCAGCAATATCTGGAAATGGTGGGGCCCGATGGCTGGTGCATCCACTACGACACCGGATCAAGCACCTGCCGCATTTATGAGGAGCGGCCAGTGTTCTGCCGGGTGGAGAACCTGGCCCAGTTGTTTGATGTCCCGCCGGAGGAGGCCAACGCCTTCGCCATCGCCTGCTGCCGCCAGCAGATCCGCTGCGAGCACGGCGGGCGTGGCATGGTGATGAAACGTTTTGAGCAGGCCATCCGCCAGCCGTCCGACCCCGCGGAGCTCCAGCCCTGATGCCCGATCACGACGCCTCGAGCAACGCAACGGCCAGCAACGACAAAGCCGGCAGCTTCGGGGCCGTGTTCCTGACCACCTTCACCACGGTCTTCCTGGCGGAGCTGGGGGACAAGACCCAGCTGGCGGCCCTGCTGCTGTCCGCTGAGTCCGGAAGACCGGTCCTGGTGTTCATCGGCGCCTCCCTGGCCTTGATCAGCTCAAGCCTTGTGGGGGTTGTGCTCGGTCGCTGGCTCTCCCGCGTGCTGCCGCCACAACAGCTCGAAAGGCTCGCCGGAATCTTGATGATCGCTCTGGGCCTCTGGCTGGGTCGTCAGGCCGCCATGAGCATGTTTCCCCTGGGTTGAGGACCGCACCGATGCAACTGCCCCTTCTCGCCTCCACCTTCATCACGGTGTTCCTGGCGGAGCTCGGTGACAAAACCCAGCTCGCGATCGTGACCATCAGCGGGACCTCCAATCGGACCGGGGCCGTCTTCGCCGGCAGCGCCACGGCCCTGGTCTTCGCCAGCCTGCTGGGGGCCGGAGCAGGGGGATCCCTCTCGGCCGTGATCCCCACCAATGCCCTGCAGCTGGCCGCCTCCCTTGGATTCCTGGTGATTGGCACCCGCCTGCTGCTGCGGGCAGGGGCAGAGGAACAACAGGACGCTCCGCTCCCAGCGATGGGCGATGGGGAAGCGGACTGAGGACGACGCCGGGCTCCACTGCCACTGGCGTGACAAGCCCTGCGATCGGTAGGATGAAAGGGTTGATGCGCATCCCTGAGGCGTTGGCCGTCTCGGAGCTGTTGCAGCCAACACGCAGCACTTCTCAGCAGCACTGAACAGGAGCCCCGAACAGCAGCACTCCACTGTTCAAAGCCCATCTGCTCCGAAGGCGCACCCAGAAGACCCATCCCCCCGTCCCGCTCCGAAAGCCCAAGTCCCCGCCATGAAGTTCTCGGTCTCGGACCTCATTGACCAGCTCCCCAAGCAGGAAACCCTGACCCTGAGCAAGCTCGAGAAAGGTCTTGGGCTCAGCACGAAGACCGATAAAGAGCAGTTGCGCATTGCCCTCGATGCCCTGTCGCGCGTCGGGGTTCTCGAGGAATCGGACGCAGGCATCAGCCGGGTTGAGGACGAGGGATTAATCGAGGCTCGTCTGCGCTGCAGCAGCAAGGGCTTTTGTTTCGCCCTCCGCGAAGACGGTGGCGAAGACATCTACATCCGCGACAACCAGCTCAATCACGCCTGGAACGGGGATCGGGTCCTGGTTCGGATTACCCGGGAAGGGGGACGGCGCCGCTCTCCCGAGGGAGGCGTGCAATGCATCCTGCAGCGCAACACCACCAGCCTCCTGGCCCAGGTTGAGCAGCAGAACGACAGGCTGCTGGCGCTGCCTTTGGATGACCGCCTGCTGACGGCGATCGAGCTGCCGGACAGCGACAGCACTCACCTCAAGCCCGCAAGCGAGGCGGTGGTCGAGGTGAAGCTCGATCGATACCCCGTTGGCCAACTGGCGCCCCAGGGCCATGTCGCCCGCAGCCTGGCGGTGAATGCTGGGCCCGAAGCGGATCTTGATCTGCTGCTCACCAAGCACGGCCTGCGGGAGCGCCCTGCTGCACCCAAAGCCAGCGCCAAGGCACCGGAGAGCAAGGGCAGAGATGACCTCACCGGCCTGCCGACGCTGGTCCTGCAGCTCTGGTCCAGCAGTGAGGCCCCGATTCTCCCGGCGGTGTCCCTGGAAACGCTCGAGAGCGGAACAAGGGTGTGGGTGCATGCGCCTGCCATCGCCGAACGGGTTGGTTTTGGCAGCGCCCTGGATCTGTTCCTGCGGGACCTCGGTGATGCCCTCTGCGTCGGGGACAGCTGGCTGCCCCTGCTGCCCGCGGCGCTCACCAAAGCTGCCGCCTTCAAGCCCGGCAGCGCCGAAGCCGCCCTCTCGGTTGTTCTGGAGCTGAGTGCAACCGGTGAGCTGGAGCACTACCGCTTCTGCCGCAGCACCATCAGCCCCGATGCGGTGGTCGATGCGAAGGCCCTTCAGGCCCTTGCCGAGCGCAAACCGAAGGCCCGCACCACCCCGACGGCCCTCAAGGGGCTCAAGGACCAGGTGCCCCTGCTTGAGCAACTCATTGCCCTGGCCCAGAACTTGCGGGCGCTGCGCCTGAGTGCAGGCTCGATTGACCTAGATCTGGGGATGCCCGCCATCGAAGGCCTCAGCGAGCTGGCCGTCCCGGAACCGGACGAGAGCCGACAGGGTTGGCTGGTGCAGCTCGATCCTGCCGAGAGTCCAGCCGGGCTGCTCCGGGAGCTGGTGCTCCTGGCCCACCGTGCCTTCGGTCGGCACATGGCGACCCTTGAACTGCCGGCGATTTATGCCCAGAACCCCGCACCGGATGCGGAGGCCCTCAACGATGTCGCCAAAGCGGCTCTCGCCCTGGAGATCCCCCTGGAGCTCTCAGCCGATGGCAATGCCAGCGCCCAGGAGCTGGCGACGGCCTTCGCTGCAAGTGATCGCTGCCGAGTGCTGTTGCAGCAACTGAGGGATCCGCTCAAACCAGTCACCCTGTCCACCGAGCCCGGCCCCAACACCCTCGCCGCTGAAGAGCAGGCATTTGCGGCCTGGTGCTGCCCGTCCCTCCACTACGCCGATCTCTGGAACCAACACCTGCTGGTGTTGCTGCTCTCAGAGGGCAAGGACCGCCCCTCCGTGCGCCACAAGACCCGGGTGGACATTGCATCCGACAGCAGCCATGGGGTGATCGACTGGCCCCTGATGACCGCCAGCCAGCTGGCGCCAATGGAGGAAGGGCTGAGCGTGTCCCTCCTGCATCGCCTCAACGCCAGGGCCCGCTTCACCAGGGAGCTCCAGGGTGACGCCCTGGCCATGGCCCAGGCCCGGCAGGCGGAACCCCTCGTGGGGCAGACCCTCACCGGCGTGATCAGTGGGGTCCAGAGCTACGGATTCTTCGTGGAGGTTCCCCCCTCTCAGGTTGAGGGGCTCGTGCATGTGAGCTCCCTCAAGGACGACTGGTACGAGTACCGCTCCCGCCAGAACAAGCTGGTGGGCCGCAAAAACCGTCGCACCTACATGCTCGGCGACGAGGTGGAGGTGATCATCCAGAAGGTGGATGTGCTCCGTCACCAGATCGACCTGGCGGTGGTGCTGCCGGAGGGGTATGAGGAGTTCGTGCCCGATTCCGACCCTGACGAGGAGTCCCTCAACGGCGAGAGCGACACCGAGAGCGACAGCGAGGACTGAGTCTTGTCAGGCATGAGCCCCCAACTCCCGATCGTCCTGGCGGTATCGGGGGCCAGCGCACAGCCCCTGGCGGAGCGGGCCCTGCAGCTGCTGCTGGAGGCCGGCGAATCCGTTGAGCTGGTGGTCAGCCGCGGGGCCCTGGGGGTGTGGCAGGCGGAGCTGGGGGTTCGGGTCCCGAGCGAACCGGAAGCCCAGGAACACTTCTGGCGAGAGCGGACCAACTGCCACGGCGGATCCCTGGTCTGTCACCGCTGGAACGACCAGGCGGCAGCGATCGCCAGCGGCAGTCATCGGACCCGGGGCATGGTGATCCTTCCCTGCTCCATGGGGGCAGTGGGGCGGATCGCGGCCGGGGTTGCCACGGACCTGCTGGAACGCTGCGCCGATGTGCACCTCAAGGAAGGGCGTCCCCTGGTGATCTGCCCCCGGGAAACCCCCTGGAACCTGATCCACCTGCGCAACCTCACCAGCCTCGCCGAGGCCGGTGCACGGATCGCGCCACCTGTGCCGGCCTGGTATCACCAACCCCGGAGCATCGAGGACATGGTGGACTTTCTGGTGATCCGCGTGTTCGATTGCCTGGGCTATGACCTGGGGCAGCTGCGGCGCTGGAGCGGCCCGATCCAATCCTGAGGGACTCCCCCCTGTGTTGCAACGGATCCTGCTGCTGCCCCTGCTGACGCCGCTCCTCACGGTGTTGCTGGTGGCGGCCATCAATCCACGACCATCGGTCTCGGTCCGCCTGCTGATCTGGTCCTCGCCAGCGCTACCGCTGAGCGCCTGGCTGGCGGCGGCCGCTGGGCTTGGTGCTGGATTCAGCAGCCTGGGTACCGCCCTGGCTCTCCAGGGAGGGGGGAGCAGCGTCAGTCCCCGCCGGCAGGTCCGCAGCCAGGCCTTCTGGAGACGACCCAGCGATGCCACAGAGCAGCCGCCCGAGGAACCCTTGGATCAGGGCCGCCGCCAGCAGGTTGAGCCCGACCCAGGGCCTGCCAGTTGGGCTGGTCCCAGCCGCGGGGCCACTGAACCGGCCCCAACGGTCTCAGTCCCCTTCCGGGTGATCCGCAAACCCCGAGCCGCAAGCTCACCAGGCGCCCAGGCCACCCCGCAGCCCACCCCCCAGCCCACCGCCCAGGCCGTCAACGACGACTGGGGCTCCTCCAGCAACGACGACTGGTAACCCGAGCCCGCCGGCACTCCCTAAAGTTCACAGGCGTATTGCCCGAGGCCTGCGACGGTGACCGATTCCGCCCAGCCCGCAGACGCAAAGCCGGCAGCAGCCAAGCCTGTCAAACCCCCGGCGCCGGAGGACAAGCCCTTCGGGGAGTTCGTGCCGACTCTGCTGATCCCGGCGCTGGCCAAGGAAATCGAGGCCTACGGCGGCCCCAACTGCGAGCTCAGTTTTTCCCAGGGGCCCATGCCTGTGGTCGGGAGTGACTGCTGGCAGGTGGCCGGGACGATGCCCAACGGGAGACGCTTCTGGTTGTGCTTCACCAGCGACTCGATCAACTCCGCCAAAACCATCGCCTTGGCAGAAGCCGGTGCCGAGCCAAGCCTGCTGGAGTCCTTTTTGATCGATGAAAAGAAAATGACCCAGGCCCTGCTGGTGTCACGCCTGGTCCAGAGGCTCAACGGTCAGAAATGGCTGGGGGCCAACTGAGGCCCTCTGCATCAGGGCTTCCAGGCACTTAGCGACACGTGAACAGGGCCCCGGCTCCAGCCCGATGGCACCTACGATGGCCTTCGGATCACTGAAGCCGCCCGATGGTGCCCCCCTCTGCCGTTGCCTCACCCAATGCCGCAACAGCCGTCGGCAGCCCTGAAGCACCCGCCACCAAGGATCCAGTCAAGGACACGATCCTGACGCCTCGGTTCTACACGACCGATTTCGAGGCCATGGCTGCCATGGACCTCAGCCCCAACGCCGATGAGCTGGAAGCCATCTGCGAGGAATTCCGCAAGGACTACAACCGGCATCACTTCGTCCGCAACGACGAATTCAACGGGGCAGCAGAGAAGCTCGATCCCGAAACCCGCAAGGTGTTCGTCGAGTTCCTGGAGCAGAGCTGCACCTCCGAGTTTTCTGGCTTCCTCCTCTACAAAGAGCTGAGCCGCCGGATCAAAGAGCGCAACCCGCTTCTGGCGGAGTGCTTCGCCCACATGGCCCGTGACGAGGCCCGTCACGCAGGCTTCCTCAACAAGGCGATGAGTGATTTCGGGCTTCAGCTCGACCTCGGCTTCCTCACCGCCAACAAGGCGTACACCTACTTCAAGCCGGAATACATCTTCTACGCCACCTACCTCAGCGAGAAGATCGGCTACTGGCGCTACATCGCCATCTTCCGGCACCTCGAGAAGAACCCTGACAGCAAGATCTTCCCGATCTTCAACTTCTTCGAGAACTGGTGTCAGGACGAGAACCGCCACGGCGATTTCTTCGACGCCCTGATGAAGGCCCAGCCCAAGAGCGTCACCGGCCTGCGGGCCCGGCTCTGGTGCCGCTTCTTCCTGCTGGCTGTGTTCGCCACCATGTACGTCCGTGACGTGGCCCGCAAAGAGTTCTACGAGGCCCTTGGACTCGATGCCCGCGAGTACGACAAGTACGTGATCGCCAAGACCAACGAGACCACGGCTCGGGTTTTCCCCGTGGTGCTCAACGTGGAGCATCCCAAGTTCTACACACGCCTTGAGCGCCTGGTCCGCAACAACGACAAGCTGAGCGCCACCGATGCCGGCAGTGCTCCCGCTCCGATCAAGGCCCTGCGGAAGCTCCCCTACTGGGCTGCCAATGCTGCGGAAATGGCCAAGCTGTTCCTGATGAACCCGATCCGCAGCGAGAACTTCCAGCCCGCCGTGCGCTGAGCAAGTCCTCGACGGCTGCCATGGGGCCCTGGTCGCTGCGGCCAGGGCCTTTTTGCTAGGAACAAACAACGGCAGCCACCCGCTGAACACCCCCTCTGCCAGATGACCGCGTGATTGCCTCCGTGCCTCCCGGATCCAGCTCTGCCCCTTCGCTGAATGCGGCCCACAACGCCGGCAGCGATCTGCTGATCGGGCCCTTCGACCAACGCTGGAGCCCCCGCCTGGAGGCCCTGCTGGCCCGAGGCCGCTCCGCCGGTGCCGATCTGGTGGAAGTGTTTCTCGAGCGGACGGACCACATCGGGGTCCTCGCCGAGCAGGACACCATCACCAGCGTGACCCCCGCCTTCGGGATGGGGGCTGGGATCCGGGTGTTTCGGGGCCATCGCGATGGCTTTGTCAGCACGAACGACCTCAGCGAAGCCGGCCTGGAGCTGGCCTTGAGTCAGGCCCTCGGGATGCTGGGCCTCGAGATCTCCGGCTCCTTGGGAAGCCCCTTTGACGGGCTGCCCACCCTGCGGGACTTCGGTCTCGAAAAAGCGGCCTGGCTGGAGCGCTGCCCTGGAATCCAGGAAGCCACACAACGCCTGCTCGAAGGCACCGCACGGCTGGAGCAGGTCGGGAGTCATCTCCAGGCCCGACGCGCCAGCTACGCCCGCGACTGGCAGGAGGTGATGGTGGCCGCCAGCGATGGGACCTTCGGACGGGATGTGCGCCTGCACCAATCGGTGGGACTGAACGTCCTGGCGGCCGACGGTGAACACCGGGCCGGGGTCGGGCGTCGCTACGGGACCTCGGACAGCCCCGATGATCTGCGCCACTGGGATGCAGGGCATTCAGCCGAGGAGGTCTGTGCCAGCGCCGGCACGATGCTCTATGCGGACTACGTCGAGGCCGGGCAGATGCCTGCGGTGCTCGCCAACCGCTTTGGTGGGGTGATCTTCCACGAAGCCTGCGGGCACCTCCTGGAGACCACCCAGGTGGAGCGGGGTACGACCCCGTTCGCGGAACAGGTGGGGCAGCCCATTGCCCATGAAGCGGTCACCGCCATCGATGAGGGCCTGACAGGCGGAGCCTTCGGATCGCTGTCCATGGATGACGAGGGCATGGAAGCCCAGCGCACGGTCCTGATTGAAAACGGGGTTCTCAAGCGCTTCCTCAGCGATCGGGCCGGAGAACTGCGCACGGGCCATGCCCGCACCGGCAGCGGGCGCCGGCAGAGCCACACCTTCGCGGCGGCCAGTCGGATGCGGAACACCTTCATCGCCGCCGGTCCCCATTCCCCCGACGAGCTGATCAGCTCCGTGGATCGCGGCCTGTATTGCAAGTCCATGGGGGGCGGCAGTGTCGGCCCCACGGGGCAGTTCAACTTCGCGGTGGAAGAGGCCTACCTGATCGAAAACGGGCAGCTCACCAAGCCCGTCAAGGGGGCGACCCTGATCGGAGAGGCCAAGGAGGTGATGCCGCGGATCTCCATGTGTGCCAACGACCTGGAACTGGCGGCCGGCTTCTGCGGGTCCGTCAGCGGGAGCATCTTCGTCACCGTGGGGCAGCCCCACATCAAGGTTGACTCCATCACCGTGGGGGGCCGCTGAGATGGGCACCACCTCAACGCCACAGGGGCTCGATGCCCAGGCCCTGCGCAGCAAGCTGGAGACCATCGCCGCCAGCCACGGCATCCGGCAGTGGGATCTCGGGGCGGCCTGCAGCACCGACACCTCGGTTCAGGTGGATCGCGGTGAACCCAAACAGCTGAAAGGGGCGCAGCGCAGTTCCATCACCGTGCGGGTCTGGAACAGCGATGGCCTCGTTGGCACCACCAGCACCTCCGACCTCTCCGACAGCGGCCTGGAGCGGGCCTTGGCCGGGGCGCGCGATGCCAGTGCTTTCGGCAACCGCAATGAGACCCCAGCGTTCTCACCGCTGGCCACCGCTCCCTTGAGCCCGCTGGAGCAACCACTCCACCAGGGGCAGGGGATCCTCAAATTGCTGGAGCGCCTCAAGGCCGCTGAGCAGGATCTGTTGAGCAGGCACAGCGCGATCGGAACCGTTCCCTACAACGGCCTTGCCGAACGCAGCAGCGAGCGGATTTACCTCAACAGCGAAGGGGCCTGCCGGCAGCAGCAACTCACCACGGCCAGCATCTACCTCTACGCCCGGGCGGAAGAGAGCGGCCGCAAACCTCGCAGTGCCGGAGCCGTACGGCTCGCCTATGGCGCCTCCGATCTCGACATTGCCGGGTGCATTGACGAGGCGGCCGAGCGAACCATCAGCCACCTCGACTATGCCCCGATCGAGACAGGCCGCTACACCTGCGTGTTCAGTCCAGAGGCCTTCCTCGATCTGATCGGAGCCTTCAGCAACCTGTTCAATGCCAGGGCAGTCCTCGATGGGGTGAGCCTCAGCAACCGGGAATCTCTGGGGGAGAGCCTGGCGGTGCCGTTTCTCTCGATCCGCGACAACGGGCTTCACCCCGGCA
The DNA here is from genome assembly GCA_030833825.1 of Vulcanococcus sp. SFB_649D_100_25. GTDB lineage: Bacteria > Cyanobacteriota > Cyanobacteriia > PCC-6307 > Cyanobiaceae > Vulcanococcus. Next base: position 15,393 of record JAURGL010000016.1, read on the forward strand.
ACATCGGCGCCTCCAACTTCGATGGTGAAGGGACCCCAACCGGCCCCCTCGATCTGGTGGAGGGCGGTGTCCTCAAGAACTTCCTCCACTCCGAAGCGACAGCGCGAGCTTTCGGGGTGAAACCGACCGGCCACGCCGGCCTTGGCGCGAAGGTCTCCGTCGGGCCGGATTGGTTTGAGATCGGAGCGACCCCCGGCAGCCAAGGGGGCCAGGCGGGACTTGATCGCTTCAGGGCCGATCAGCCCCTCGTCTGGATCGACTCCCTCTCAGCTCTCCATGCCGGTGTGAAGGCCAGCCAGGGGTCCTTCTCCCTTCCCTTTGACGGCTGGCTGATCCAGAATGGGGAGCCCCGCTCGATCGAAGCCGCCACGGTGGCTGGTGATATCCGGCAGGTCCTCAACGCCATCGTCGGGTTCGAGGGCGAGGCGAAGATCACTCCCGATGGACTCTGCCCCCTGGTGTGGGTGGAGGGCCTCTCGATCACCGGCGAGGCCTAAACCAGAGAGATGCGCATCCTGTTCTGGGGCACCCCGGCCTATGCCGTGCCCAGCCTGAATGCCCTCGTTGAGGCTGGGCATCAGATCGTTGGCGTGGTCAGCCAGCCGGACCGTCGCCGGGGCCGCGGTAAGGACCTGATGCCCTCCCCGGTGAAGGCGCGGGCCTTGGAGCTCGGGATTCCAGTGTTCACCCCGGAGAGGATCCGCAAGGAGCCTGCATGTCAACACCAGCTCGCCGAACTGGGGGCAGACGTCTACGTCGTGGTGGCATTCGGTCAGATCCTGCCGCCCGAGGTCCTCGAACAACCGCCCCTGGGGTGCTGGAACGGGCACGGCTCCCTCCTGCCCCGCTGGCGCGGCGCAGGGCCAATCCAATGGAGCCTGCTGGAAGGTGATCCCGAAACAGGGGTCGGGATCATGGCGATGGAGGCTGGCCTCGACACCGGCCCTGTTCTCCTGGAGAAACGCCTCTCGATTGGACTGCTCGAGAACGCCCGCACCCTGGCCGATCGGTTGGCGCTGCTCACCGGGGATCTGTTGGTGGAGGCCATGCCTCGAATTGAGGCTGCCGGGCCAGGGCCTGAGGCCGCGCGGCTGGAGCGACTCAAGGTCAGGTGGCAGAGCGAAGAGGGCATGACCTACGCCCGCATGTTGAGCAAAGAGGACTTCCAGATCGACTGGGACCACTCCGCCCTGGCAATCCACCGAAAGGTGATGGGGCTTTACCCCGGTGCCACCACCAGCTGGGCTGGCAAACGGCCTTGGGCAAAGGCGTTAGACAGCGAACCGTTGGTGAAGCGCCTCTCAGAACAACTCAGCCCGGAGGCGGCCAAACTCGCCGAGCAGTGGGGTCTGGGGCCTGGAGAGAACGCCAGCGGCACCCCGGGCACGGTGTTGGCGATTGCCCCTGAAGTGGGCCTGGTGGTCTCCACCAGCGGTTGCCCCCTCCTGATCAGGGAGGCACAACTGGAGGGCAAAGGTCCCAGCGCAGGCCAGCAATTGATCCAGCAACTGGCTGCCCAGGTGGGAGATCGGCTGGGTACGACCTAAGGCTGGAAACGGGGACACTGGAAGGGAGCCCTACGGACTTGCGTCCTCAGGCCACCAGGCGCTGGTAGGCCTCATTCACACGGCGGAAGTTCTCCGCAGTGCCACCCAGATCCGGATGGTGCTGTTTCACCAGCCGCCGGTGGGCCTGCTTGATCGCCTCCCGCGAGGCACCCCATTGCAAACCGAGCACCTCCAGCGCCGCGAGTCGGGTCGGATCGCGGGCGTCACGGCGTGAACCGGACTCGGTGCGATCGGTCCTGCGGCGATCCGATCGGGTCCGGCGACCGGAGCTTGAGCGCTCCTGGCGTTGCCGCAGTTCAGCCACCACCCGCTGGGGGTCGTCATCGAGCCACTCGATCGCACTGACGCCATAGAGGGCGAAGGCCGCCAGCACAGCGATGCGCTTTTTGGTGGGCGGACCCGTCAGCGCCTGCAGCAGGTCATGGCCCAGGCCAGGCAGCAAACGGTCAAGCCGCTGTTGCAGGCTCAGCTGAGGGTGAAAACTGCTGCGGTTGAGGGTCTCGATCAAGGCCTCAAGCCCCGCCTGCCGCAAGCTGCTCCAACCCTTCTGCAGGGCCAACTGCTCACCCCAGTGCTCCGCCTGGGCGCGACTCACCCGAGGCGGGGTTGCCTGTTTGGGCTCCTGCCAAGGCGTGCGGACGGTTCGCTGCTCCAGCAACTCCAGGCGCCGCCGCAGCTGCCTCACCTCACGGCGCAGGGCCTCATTCTCCGCCAGCAGAGCATCGACGTTGCTGGTGACACGGGGCTGTTGACGAGGTTCCCCCGACCAGCGGCGCGGATCAAAGCCCATCGGCGCTGGTCATCCCATCAGCGTTGCCGTGAACGCGATGGAGCCGATCCCCGGGATGAAACGCGGCGCGGTCCTTCACCG
>JAURGL010000170.1 GCA_030833825.1 Vulcanococcus sp. SFB_649D_100_25
TTGTGGTTGTGGTTGTGGTTGTGGTTGTGGTTGTGGTTGTGGTTGTGGTTGTGGTTGTGGTTGTGGTTGTGGTTGTGGTGGTTGTGGTGGTTGTGGTGATGGTGGTTGTGATGGTGGTGATGGTGGTTGTGATGGTGGTTGTGATGGTGGTGATGGTGGTGATGGGTATGGTGATGGTGGTGGTGGTGATGGCGGCGGTGATGGTGGTGGGGCCCGGCGGGGTGCGCAGGGTGACCGACCGTTTACGCGCCGCGGAAACAGGCTCACCGGCCCGGGGCGGCAGTTCGGCGCTCGTCACCCGCAGCCGATCGCGGTTCACCTGGATGTGCCAGCCCTCGCGGCCCTGGCGATGCGCACGGAAGGCGCGGGACAGGTCGGTGAGCCATGGGGGCGAGGGCACCGCGTAAGCCTGGCGTAAACGGACGGCGATTCTGGGCCATTAGGGGCCCATCGGTGCCCATCCGCACCCATCGGTGGGAGGGGCGGAAACCAGGCCAGAACTGGCTCAGGGACTGCGGTGGAAGGGATGCGCGATGAAAGGATCGAACTTTCGACATCCTGCTTGTAAGGCGGCCTGCCGCCGCCGGAGTCCCTGGCCGGCCGTGGGTTCTCGTGGATGACCAGGGCGGGCGCGTAAGCCCGGCGTAAACGCCTGGCGCTGCCGGTGGGCAGGCGGTCGGGCACGAAAGAGCCCCGGCGGGGACCGGGCGATCAGGTGGCCTTGCGCCGCCTCCGCATCCTCCGCCTGGCCTCCTCCCGCCCCTCAGGGCTGGCCTTCCAGCAGATGCTGCACAGGGGCGCCGTGCGAAGGGAGCGGACCTTGCGGCCGCAGGAGGGGCAGAGGGGCAAGGCAGGAAGAAGGCCCGCCTTCCTGAGCCGGAAGCGGGCCGTGCGGTCCTTGGAGGAGTCGGGCACCTCAGAGGCCCAGCTGCTTGGCAAGTTCGATGTCCTCGGGCATCTCGTTGCCCATGCTCAGCCATTCGCTCTCGGTGATGCCGTCAGCGTTGGCCCAGCCGTACTCGGGGTCGTACTCCCAACCGGCAGCAGCGCGGGCGTCTTCAATGCGTGCCACTTCGCGTTGGCAAGCGGCGTAGATGGAGTAGGTGGATCGGGTCATGGCGGTTGGTGGTGGTGCTTGGGGTGCGGGATTGGCGACTACCTGCCAGGCTCCCGCGGGCCAGGGGACATGCCCCGTGAGCGGCTTGGGTGCCGCCCCATGACCTCACAGTAACGACCGGCGAACACCTCAGCCAGGATCAGGGCGGACACTTCGCAAGTCGTAACAAGTGGCGAACGTCAGTCCATGGTCACCCGCCACTCCCCGCGGGCCAGCCGCTCCGCTGCCCGCTGCCGCTCGATCTCGGCCCGCTCAGCCGGCGACGGCGGCACCGGCCCCGGCCCAGGCGCGGCCACCTCGCAGGCGGCCTCCTGCACCCGCAGCAGTGCTTCCGTCAGTTTGGCCCGATCGAAGCGCAGGGCCAGCAGCTCCCCGGCCAGGCGCTGCAGGTCGGTGGGGTGGGCGAGGAGGGCGGGAGGGACGGTGATCATCAGCCCCGGCTCCCGGCCACCGTCAGGCAGCCGTTGTAGCGGCCGGTCAGCGAGTAGTCCCGCAGCGGCACGTCGTCCATTCGGTGGCAGATCAGCTGCCCGATCTTCATGCCGGGCCACAGGGCCACAGGGTGCAGCTGGCGGCTGTTGTGCAGCTCCAGCGTCAGAACGCTGCCGTTGAAGCCCGGATCCGCAAACCCGGCCATCAGGTGCTCGATCCCCTCGCGGGCGCGGCTGGACTTGAGCGCGAACTGGATTGCCACGTCTGAGGGCACGTTGAAGGTCTCCAGCGTCTCCCCCAGCACGAACTGAGAGGGCTGGAGCCAGTACGGGGCATCCTGGTTGTGGGGCGTCAGGTCGTAGGGCACCAGCTCCCGCGAGGTGGCCGACTCGATCAGCAGCCGGGGGCCTAGGCGCACGTCGATGCTGGCCGGGTTCAGCAGGGCCTCATCGAACGGCGCGAGCATCGGCCGATCGCCGGTGCAGAGGGCGCGGATCTGGAAGTCGCAGAGGATGCCCATGGTGACGGGTGGCGCGTGGGGATCCTAGGCCCCGCTTCCGATTCCAACCAGGAGCGGTCTCACCACTTCACCTTGTCTGCCCAGTAAGCCGCAGACAGCTTGCCCTTGGCAATGTTTTTCGCGTGTCTGGCCTTCCATCCAGCGCGGCGAGCTTTCTGCGCTGCGGTCTTCGGGTTCTTGCCGGCACCGGTCACTCCCTGCTGCCCAAAGCGTTTGAGCCGGTAGACATTGCCCTCTTTGGCCATCACCACGTGCGACTTGGTGGGGTGCGAGGGGGTGCGGCGCGGCTTGTTCACCCCCTCCAGCCCCAGCCGCTGCATGGTGGCTTGCACTCGCTCCGGAACGGCCATGTCAGGCGGCGGTCTGCCCCAGGTTGCCGCTGGCCTGGCACTGCCGAGCCTCCAGGCAGGCCCGCTGAAACCGGCACGTCTGGCAGGCCGGTTCCGCCTCCAGCAGCTCGGCGTAGGCCAGAGTGCCCACCTGCCAGCCGGCGAGCCTCATGGCGGCGGCCCACTCGTGCGCCAGCTGCCCATCAGCGCGGGACCAGGCCACCACGCGGCCGCAGTGCGTGAGGGCCACCAGGCAGGCCCTGGGGCCCGCCAGGATGCTGCTGCCGGTTGGCAAGCGGAGCGGTTCACGCCGCATGACTGCCCTCCTG
>JAURGL010000171.1 GCA_030833825.1 Vulcanococcus sp. SFB_649D_100_25
AAAGGCAACGATTCCGATCGAATAGTGGTGATTCAGCTCCCGCTGAATGCTTGACGCAGAAATGATGTTGGTGAGATAGATCGGTGTGCAGCCCAAGAGCGCCCGCCAAGACGCTTTTCCCAGCAGCGCCAGAAACGGCATCGACAGTCCCAGGGTGTAGAGCAGGATTGAATCCGGCGGTGATTCGCTGAATACCACCCAGGGCCTGGTGATCAAGGTGGTGAGCATCTACAGCTTCGTGTCGCCCAGATAGCCCAGGCGGATGCCCACGTGATCACCCCCAGCGGACGACATCTGGGTGGCGAGAGTCCACCAGGCCACGGAGATCGCCAGGGTGATGGCCGCACGGGCTCGCTGCCCCTTGGCCAAGGCGTAGAAACTCAGGCCGATGCCGAAGAGGGCCTGGGCGTTCTTGGCGAACAGGGTGAGCAGCAGGCAGGGGTAGTAGAGCCAGCCCCTCGGTTGCTCGGCCTCCCGGATCGCCACCAGCATCAGCGGCAGGGTGAGCACATCCGGGTGGAAATCCCCGCGGTTCACCAGGAAGCTGTAGGGGGAGAGCACGATCGCGATGGCCAGTGCCCAGGTGAGCTGACGGCTCACGCCTTTGCGCAGGCAGAGATCGGCGGCCAGGGCCGGCATGCAGCCCAAGGCCAGCGACTGAAGCGCAAACAGCGTGTAGGCGTTGGGTGAAAGCTTGTAAACCAGCGCAATCGGCAACAGCAGCAGGGAGAAGTGGTCCTGCAGGGGCGTGATGTTGCGCAGGCTGCTGATCGCGTTGATCTTGCCGCTGGCGATCAGCCAGTTGAACTGCTCGAAGATGCCCAGGTCCCACACCTGGGACCCCATTAAATAGTGCTGAACCGCCGTGGAGCTGAACAGCACGGCGCTGTACAGCACCGCGAGGATTACAAACGGTCGCCTGGAGGGGTGGATCAGGGAGAGCAACACCGCTGCTGGTTCGCGTGGGCAGGAAAAAAGGGGTGAAAGCAGGACGTAAGCCGGGTTCTGTTCCCTGCCAGGGGCAGGGGGCGATCATCTGTCTGGGACCACCGTTACCGGTGGCCTCGAGCGGCGCGATTGAACGGGACGGGTGTCATGGCCAACCGTTGTCCCTGGGCCTTGCTCCCAGCCGGGGTTTACCGAGCCAGCACCTCTCGATGCTGCTGGTGCGCTCTTACCGCACCTTTGCACCCTTACCTGAGCCCCGAGGGGCCATCGGCGGTGTGTTTCTGTGGCACTCTCCTCACGGTCACCCGCACTGGGCGTTACCCAGCAAGCCTGGCCATTGGGGAGCCCGGACTTTCCTCAACCGGTCCGTTCCACCAGCCCGAGGGCCTGGGCGTGTCCCGGTCGCGATCACCTCGCCTGCTTTCGGGTTCCATAATGAACCGCCAGGGGGCTGTAGCTCAGCCGGATAGAGCGACGGTTTCCTAAACCGTAGGTCGTGGGTTCGAGTCCCGCCAGCCCCGTGATCTGGATGTTGAACTCGGTATCCAGCACTACGGGTAGCGGGATGGCGAATCAGATCACTGCCGCTAGCGTGTCCGCAGTCGCCACGAGCCCATGGCACAGCTGCATGATCTCCGGCTGAGGCTGTTGGTGCAACAGGAGAGCGAGCAGATCGTTGAGAACCTGCCCGATGGTCTCGATCTCTCGGTGATTCAGGCCCGCTGTTTGTGCTGGCTGGCGCTTCTGGCCGAGGCCCATGAAGACAGTGCCAATGAGGCCGTAGCCGATGGCGATACCGATCAGGCCATGGCCTGGTTTGCCGATTCGATGCGCCTGCGGGATGTGATTCAGGTGGTGAGTTCGATCGAGATCCCCATGCCTGGTGCCAGCGACGATCCCGAAGACAGCACTGACGGCCTCGAAGCTGCGTGATGCCATGATGTGCTCTGAAACGCCAAGGGACTGCGGTGCCGGAAGAGCCCTGCCAATGCCCTGACTGCCAGCGCTTCTACCGGGAGCACGACCGTCTGATCCGGGAGAACCCCACCCTGCGTCAACAGCAGGAGCTGAGCTGGGCTGCGCTGCAGTCGTTCCGCACCCTGGCCGGCCGCGCCCTCGAAGAGCTCCAGAAAACCCACGGTGATGGCGAGCCCAGCCTGGCGGCCGCCGCTTCAACCCCTGCACCAGCTGAAACGCCTGAAGCTGAAGCGATGCAGCAGGCGATCGCTGATCTGGAGAACATCAACGCCCATCTGTTCTCGATCGAGGCCTTGATGGAGCGCATCTTTGATGTGCGGGTGCCCGAGCCCGTTGAGCAGAAATTCCGTGAGCTGGCTGGCGAGCTCGCCCCCGATCCCCTCAATGCCGACCGGTTGCGTCTGAACCGGCTGCTCCACCAAACCCCTGATCTGCCCGGCTGATCAGCCGCGCGACCATCCCTTCTTCATCCGGGTCCACCTGCTGCCAGCGCACAGGTCCAAGCCAGGCCATGCCTCGCTGCAGCTCGCTGAGCAGCTCTGGATCGTTGGCACCAATGCCGCCGCTGAGCGCGATCTGATCCACCCCCCCCAGGCTGGCCGCCATTGCGGCAATCTCCTGCTGCAACCGGTGCAGGAACACCGCCAGCGCTAGCCGTGCACCCGAGTGGCCATTGGCGGCTGCGGCTCGCAACTCCTGCCAATCGCTGCTCAGCTCCGAGAGACCAAGCAGGCCGCCACGCCGGTTCAGTCCCTCCTCGAGCTCATCGAGGCTGAGGC
>JAURGL010000172.1 GCA_030833825.1 Vulcanococcus sp. SFB_649D_100_25
TTTGGGATCCGGCAGCGGCGTGAGGCTGGGGCCGAGCCGCCAGAAGGCCTGGGCCGCCAGCAGCAGTCCCAGCAGGAACAGCAGCGCGCCGGCCAGGGCGATCGGCAGGGGCCAGGCGTAGCCCCAGCTGCCCGGCGCCGGCCAGGGCGGCAGAAGGTGGGCAGCGATCAGGGCCAACTGGGCCAGCAGCCACCACTCGCCATGCCGGTTGTCCAACCAGCCCCCCCAGCTGAAACCCCAGCCGGCGAGGGGGCTGCCGGGATCAGGTGGGGATTTCGGCGAGGGGGTCGAGGTCGGGTCCATCGCTCTTGCCAGCCAGTACCAGTCTGAGCAGGATCGGCGCCAGGAAGGTGGTGCCGATCACCATCAACAGGATGGCGGCCTCCAGGGCAGGACTCAGGAGCTTGGCCTGGGTGCCCAGTCCCAGAAAGATCAGACCCACTTCCCCGCGGGGCATCATCCCCAGCCCCACCACCAGGCGATTGGTGGGCTGCTTGGAGAGGAAACTCCAACCGGCCACCACCTTGCCGAGGATGGCCACAGCCAGCAGGAAGCCGGCAATCACCAGGCCAGCACGGTTGGCTGGATCGAAGGGGTTCAGGACCGACAGATCCATGCCGGTGCCGATCAGCACGAAGAAGATCGTGGCGAACAGGGCCACCACCGGCTTCACCGCCGCCTCGATGGCGTGGGTGTGATTGGACTTGCTCAGGATCAATCCGGCGGCGAAGGCCCCCAGCGCCGCTTCCAACCCAATGGCGGTCGCAGCAAAACAGCAGAGGGTGAGCACCACAAAGGAGGCCACCACGACATCGCCAGGGGCCTTCAGGCGATCGATCACCCAGTCGAACCCTGGGGCTGCCGTGCGGCTCAGGCCAATGGCCGCCACCACGAAGACCACCGCGGCAGCCACCAGCTTCAGGATCGGGCCCAGCTCAAGGCTTCCGCCTCCCGCCAGGCTCACCACCACCGCCAGGATCACGATCCCGAGGATGTCGTCGAGAACGGCCGCACCGATCACGATCTGCCCCTCGCGGGAGCGGAGCATCTTCAGCTCACCGAACACGCTGGCGGTGATCCCGATGCTCGTGGCCGTCATTGCCGCACCGGCAAACACCGCCGGGATGACATCCACGTGGAAGATCGCCATCAGGCCGATGGTGCCCAGGGCAAACGGCACCGCAACCCCAGCCACGGCAACCGTGGTGGCCTGAGCCCCCACCGCGACGAGTTCGTCGAGCTCGCTCTCCAGGCCCGTGAGAAAGAGCAGGGCGAACAGGCCGAGGGTGGCCACCGCCTGCAGGCTCGGGAAGCTCTCGTTGTAGATCTCCCCCACCATCTCCGCGGGCACATCCGCCAGGGATCCCATCAGCTGAAGGGCCCACTGGGCCACAGCGGACTGGGTCTCAGGGGGAACGATCAGATGCAGGCCTGAGGCCCCGATCAACACCCCAGCAATCAGCTCCCCAAGGATCGTGGGCAGCTGCAGCCGCACCAGCAGCTCCGCCAGGAGGCGAGCCGCCACAAAAATCACCAGAAAGCGACCCACCCCGATCAGGGTTTCGGCCACCTCGAGCTGATGGGCCCCGATGTCGGGCATGGGCAGGCGTGGGCAATTCCGCACGAGAGTCTCGCCCGACGGCGCCAGCAAATGTGATCACGGCTACGTTCCGCGCAAAGCTCGCCCGCCCAGCCGATGAGCTCCTTGAGCGCAAGCGACCGTCCAGAGAGCGATCTGACGCGTCTCGACGCCTGGTGGCGAGCCGCCAACTACCTGGCGGTCGGGATGATCTACCTGCAGGACAACCCCCTGCTGGCGGAGCCGCTGCGGCCTGAACACATCAAGAACAGGCTGCTGGGGCACTGGGGATCGAGCCCGGGGCAGGCCTTCATCTGGGCCCATGCCAACCGGGTGATCCGGCGGCATGACCTGGAGATGATCTATCTGTCGGGGCCAGGGCATGGGGCTCCGGGCGTCCTCGGACCCACCTACCTCGACGGGACCTATTCGGAGGTCTATCCCGACAAATCCCAGGACACTGAGGGGCTGCGGCGTTTCTTCAAGCAGTTCTCCTTTCCGGGGCACATCGGCAGCCACTGCACCCCGGAGACCCCCGGCTCCATCCACGAGGGCGGTGAGCTGGGTTACGTGCTCTCCCACGCCTGCGGGGCCGTCTTCGACAACCCGGATCTGATCGCCCTGGCCTGCGTGGGGGATGGCGAAGCGGAAACCGGCCCCCTGGCCACGAGCTGGCACATCAACAAATTTCTGAACCCGGTCAGCGATGGGGCGGTGCTCCCGGTGCTGCACCTCAATGGCTACAAGATCGCCAACCCCACCCTGCTGGCCCGGATCCCCCGGGAGGAGCTGGCCAGCCTGCTGCAGGGCTACGGCTGGGATCCGCTGTTCGTGGAAGGCCATGAGCCGATGGCCATGCACGAGGCGATGGCTGCTGCGATGGAGCAGGCCGTGGGCCGCATCCAGTCGATCCAGGCCGAGGCCCGGCGCAGCGGTGAAGCGCAGCGGCCCCACTGGCCCATGATCGTGCTGCGGTCTCCCAAAGGCTGGACGGGACCCGCCGAGCTGGGCGGCAAAAAACTGGAGGGCTTCTGGCGGGCCCACCAGGTGCCCCTGCCCGATCCCCGCCACGA
>JAURGL010000173.1 GCA_030833825.1 Vulcanococcus sp. SFB_649D_100_25
CCGCCACGACAAACACCATGCCATTGGGGCGAAGAATCGATTCCTCCCGCCGGGTCCCGAGCGGGCGCGTGTTGGCGCTCGAGGTTGCCCTGGCGGGTTCCACGTCGCTGAAGACCGGTTCCAGCTCCAGCTCAGCCCCTGTGGGATCGAGTGCCAGCCGTTGACTGCCATGGCGGATGGAGAAGCTGCAACGGCGCTCCAGGCTTTCCAGGGTTTCGTCGCGCCGCACCCAGCTCACGCTGGTGCGGCTGTTGCCGTCAGCGTCTGTGCTTGTGTGCTCTTCGCGCACTTCCATGAGCGCCGTGGTGGTGTCGGCGTAGGCCACACAGGGCTCTCCGCTCCAGGGTGCCGTGAGCGGTTCTTCGCAGAGGACCTCACCGGAGAGCTTCACCTGCTCACGGAACGAGCCTGCCCCCATCTGCGCAGCCACGGTGGCCTGCAGATCGAGCAGCTCAGCCACGCTGCTGCTGCGGGCGTCGAGCAGATGGGCCAGCTTCCTCGCCTGATGACGGCGCGCGAGGCCCGTGCCGATCGCGCTTGCCCCCAGGAGGGACGGAATCAGCAGCAGCCCCGGGTCCATCGCCTCAGGCTTTCTCGAAAGCCAGCAGGCGTGAGAAGTAGAAGGGGGCCTTGTTGAGGCTGCGGCGCACCGGCTTAAAGCCCGCCTCTTCCGCCGCTTTGACGATGCCGGCCTCGCGCAGGGTGTAGGCCCGGGTGGTTTTGCTCGGGCCCGGGAACAGCTGGCCGATTTTCTTGAGGACCGCCAGCACCGGGGTGTAGGGGGCAAAGCTCACGATCAGGTGCTTTTCGGCCATCGAGGCCAGGTGGCGCACCATCTCCTCGGCGGGCTGCTGGGGGTAGTGGATGAACACATCGAGGCAGACCACGGTCTCGTAGCGCCCACTGAGGCTTTCAAGATCCGAGGCCAGAAAGCTGATCTGCCCTTTCTGGGCCCCCGCCTCGTTGGCCCTCCGCTCCGCCTCCTGCACCATCGCTTCCGAGAGATCCGAGGCGGCGATGGAGCCGGCGCCCAGCTCAGCCAGCGGCAGGGTCAGGCTGCCCACACCACAGCCGGCATCACAGAAGCTGCGCCCGGCCAGGTTGCCCTGCTCCTGCAGCCAGGCCAGGACGTTGTCGACGGTCTTCTGGTGGCCGATGCGGATGTTCCGCTGCACCCGGTTCACGTCATCGCTTTCGCTGTAGATGCGGTTCCAGCGATCGAACCCGGTGGTTTCGAAATACCCCTTCACCTCTTGCTTTTCAGCAGCTTTCTCGGCGGTGCTCACAGGTGCGGGGGAGGGGGCTGGGGCGGATCCTATTCAGACGGCCCTGCACCAGCGCAGGCTCGAGGCGGGCCCGCTCCAGCGCAGGGTTTCCCCCAGGGGCCGATCCAGTAGCTGGGCGGCGCAGCTGCGCTCTTCGCCCAGCAGCCTGCGCGGCAGCACGGTGGCGGCCGCAATCGCCTGGTCCGCATCGGCTCCCCAGAGCGCCAGGCGCTGGACGGCGTCCAGCAGGGGGAGGGTCACTCCGGCCAAGGTCCCGTCCTCCAGGCGGCAGCTGCCGTTCTCCACGATCAGGGCCCGCTCATCCCAGCGGTGGACGCCGTCGGCCAGGCCGTAGGGGGCCAGGGCATCGCTCACCAGCACCACCTGATCAGGGGCCAGGCGCTGCAGCAAGACCGCCATCGATGGGGCGACATGCACCCCATCAGCAATCAGCCCCAGGGCCACATCTCCGCGCAGCACCGCTGCGGCGATCGGTCCTGGACTGCGGTGCTGCAGCCCCGCCATGGCGTTGAAGGTGTGGGTGAGCATCCCGACCCCCTGATCGAACGCCGCGATCGCCTGCTGCTCGTCCGCTTCGCTGTGCCCCAGGCACACCACTACCCCCTGCTCCCGCAGGGCGCTGATCACCGCCGCGGACCCGGGCAGTTCCGGCGCGAGGGTCACAAGGGCGATGTCGTCTTCGAATCCGCCGATGCGTTGCTGTAGAGCCTCCAGGCTGGGGGATGCCAGGTGTTCGCTGGGATGGGCCCCTCGCTTGTTGGGGGCCAGAAACGGACCCTCCAAGTGCGCCCCCAGCAGGCGGCAACGCCCAGGCCTGTGCAGCTCCCGCGCCTCACGCAACACCCCCAGGGCCTGCCGCAGGGGTTCCACGGCACAGGTCACCAGGGTGGGGCTGATCGCTTCGACCCCGTCGCGCCAAAGGAGCTCCAGTAGCTCCAGCAGTTTCGGCAGATCCGAAGGCTGCAGCTCTGGGAAGGCCAGGCCCAGGCCTCCATTGATCTGAAGATCGACCCCAGCGGGGCTGAGCCAGTCCCCCTGCCAGTTCTCGCCGGAGGCGGCAGCTCCCTCCGGTAGGGGCTCAATCGCCACAATGCGGTCGTCATCGCAGCCGATGCGCCAGCTCCCCGGTTCCAGGGGCAAGCGAAGGTGGCTCAGCCAGCGCATCCGGTGCGAGAACGGAATCATGCCATCCTCGCTGCCAAGTCCAGGTCCTGCTGATGTCTGATGCCCCTCAGGTCGCTGTGGTGATGGGCAGCGACTCCGATCTGCCCACGATGCAGCCGGCGGTGGAGATGCTGCAGAGCTTCGGGATCACCACGGAGGTGCGCGTCCTGTCGGCCCACCGCACTCCCC
>JAURGL010000174.1 GCA_030833825.1 Vulcanococcus sp. SFB_649D_100_25
AGCCCTTTGCTGGCCTGGATGATGCGTTCGACCTCATCGGCCTGCTCAATCACCACCACCGGTTGCCGGCCGAGGCGCCTGGCGAGGATGGCGGTCTCGATGTAGCGCTGATCCTTGTATCCGTTGCAGATCAGCAGCGCTTCCGGGTCATCGATCAGCGAGAGGGCGATCAGCAATTCCGCCTTGCTGCCGGCCTCCAGCCCGAAGTGCCAGCGCTTGCCGCAGGCCACCAGTTCTTCGACCACGTGGCGCTGCTGGTTGCACTTCACAGGGAACACCCCCTGGTAGCGACCGTTGTATCCGTATTGAGCGATCGCGCGCTCGAAGGCGGCGTGCAGGCGTTCGAGGCGATCTTCGAGGATGTCGTCGAAGCGGATCAGTAAGGGGAGGGTGTGATTGCGCCCCTCAAGACCCTGGACCAGATCCAGCAGATCGAGGCTTCCGCCCCGCTCACCTTTGGGTTGAACACTGATGTGCCCGCGCCCATTCACCGAGAAATAGGGATCCCCCCAGCGATCAAGGCCGTAGAGGGCTGCACTGTCATTCACGCTCCAGCCGGTGTGTTCAGCGGCGACCATCAACCGGGAGCAGGGCAATGGCGGAAATCTAAGGACTGACGCCCGCTGTGCCAGGTCTGCTTGCCAAGCGGCAGGGCGGCCACGGACGATGGGCCGGATACAACGTTTTTAGTTATGGCTGCCGAGCGCACCTTTGTTGCCATCAAGCCCGATGGTGTTCAGCGCGGGCTGGTGGGCGAGATCCTCGGCCGCTTCGAGCGCAAGGGCTTCAAGCTGGTGGGCCTCAAACAGCTCACCCCCAGCCGTGAGCTGGCCGAGAGCCACTACGGCGTGCACCGTGAGCGCCCCTTCTTCGCTGGCCTTGTTGACTTCATCACCTCCGGCCCCGTGGTGGCGATGGTGTGGGAAGGCGACGGCGTGATCGCCAGCGCCCGCAAGCTGATCGGTGCCACCAAGCCCCTCGAGGCCGAGCCCGGCACGATCCGTGGTGACCTGGCCGTGAACATCGGCCGCAACGTGATCCACGGTTCCGACGCCCCGGAAACCGCTCAGTTCGAGATCGGTCTCTGGTTCCAGGCTTCTGAGCTCAGCGACTGGACCCCTTCTGATCAGACCTGGCGCGTCGAAGGCTGATCAGCCCTCTTCAGACGATCAGGTAGGCCGGGGTTGCGCGAGCGCCCCGGCTTTTTCATGCCGCAAAAGCCTGGGGCATCAGGGCGATCCAGGCCAGCTTGCACAGCAGGTGCAGAGCCTGATCGATGCCGAGGTTGTAGCGGTTCTGGCACTTGCCAATGTCGATCAGGGTGTGAGCGCCCCACTCCGCCAGCCCCAAGGCGGGGATCCCGGTGATCCAGGCCACCAGGAAGCCGTGGATTGCCGCATGGCTGGTGAGCCACCACTGCCAGGGCAGGGTGCTGCTGCAACCCGGGCACTTCTCCCTGGCCATCCGGTCGCTCTGCAGGCCGAAATCCCCGAGGAAATGCCCCATGGTCAGCAACGCCAACAGTTCGAATCCGTTGCTGAAGGGCATGTGCTGGTCCAGGGCCATCCACAGGCTGACCGGTTGTCCCCGAACTGTCGCGAAGCCCTGAGGAATTGCTGCAGTTGAGAACGGTGATCGGCCTCAGGATGCTGCTTGGTCCCGGCTGAAGCGCCGGTAGCTGAAGGCCTCCAGCAGCTGCTGGTGCTCTAGGGAGAGCGCTTCCTCGAGCAGGCATCCCCTCAGCAGCTCGGCGGTGATGGCCGCCAGGAGGACCCCGTTGCGGTGATGCCCTGCCGCCAGCCACAGCCCCTCGATCCCGCTGGCCCCGAGCAGGGGGCCTTCATCGGGGGTGCAGGGACGGAAGCCCCACCAGCGCTCCATCGGCGGCCAGTGCTTGGCCTCCGGCAGCAGGGCCGCGATCCCTGCCTGGAGCTGTCGCTGCCCAAAGGGGGTGAGCCCAGCGGTGAATCCGGCTTCCCGTTCGCTGGTGGCGCCCACCACCAGCAGGCCGTCCTCCCTGGGCACGAGGTAGGTGCCGGGCCCAAAGATCACCCGCTGCAAGGCGTCCCTTGGCCCCTGCAACGAGAGCATCTGTCCCTTCACCGGGTAGATCGGCAGATCGGGCAGCAGTTGCCCGCTCCAGGCCCCACAGCAGAGGACCGCCTGGTCAGCCTTCAGGGTTTCGAGATCCCCTTCGGCATTGCGGACCCGCACCCCCTGGAGTTGTTGCTGGCTCTGGAGGACCTCGAGCACCTCAAGGCCCTCCTGGAAGCGCACCCCCAGGTCGACGCAGGAGCGCTCGAGGGCGCGCATCAGCTGGCGGCGGTTGTCGATCTGACCGTCCTGGGGGAACAGCAAGCCCGCTTGCCAGCCAGGACCGATCCCGGGAACTTCCTGTTCCAATTGCTGGCGGTTCAGCGCTGTGCCCCAGCGGGCAGTGGGATACACATCCCGCTCTGCTGCTGAAGCAAAGGGCACCACGATCCCGCAGGGCCGTAGGCCGCAGTTCACCCCGCTGTCGATTTCGATCTGCTCGACCCAGTCGGGAATGTGCTCGAGGCTGATTTGGCCCAGGCGCAGCAGATCTCCGCTCAGTCCTTCGGCATGGGGAGCGAGCATCCCGGCTGCCACAAAGC
>JAURGL010000175.1 GCA_030833825.1 Vulcanococcus sp. SFB_649D_100_25
AGTGGCGGGGGCTTGAGCTCGATCCGGAGCCCCTCAGACTGGCCCTTGACCACGCCGGCTTCCGCCAGCAGTGGCAACCGATCAGCCTGGAGATCCTGCAGCAACTGCGGCGGCCGGAAGCGGAGGAGAACGCCGAGAGTGTCTGGGATCACCCAGCGTTGGGTCACGGCGAACTGCTCTGGGGCGATGCCCGTCACCGCCTCCCCGATCTGCTGGGACCCCTGCGGGGGCAGGTGGATCTGGTGCTGATGGATGCCTTCTCCCCCAGCCGGTCCCCCCAGCTCTGGACGGTGGAATTTCTCGCTGGGCTGGGGGCCCTGCTGGCCCCCCACGGCCGTCTTCTGACCTACTGCAGTGCCGCTGCGGTGCGAAAGGCGCTGCTCCTGGCCGAGCTGGAGATCGCCAGCATTGCCGCCCCCTCGGGCTTACGCCAACAGCAGCACGACTGGAGCGGGGGCACAGCCGCCAGTCCCATGCCCCTGGCGGACGCCCCCCTGCTCCGGCCCCTGAGCGCGATGGAGCTGGAGCACCTCAGCACCAATGCCGCTGAGCCCTACCGCGACCCCAGCTTCCGGGGCGAGCGCGCCGTGATTCTTCAGGAGCGGCAGAGGGCTCAACAAGCCGCCATGCGGAGCGGTGCGGTGGAAGCCACCAGCAGCTGGCGGCGCCGCTGGGGGTTGTGCAAGGGGATCAGCAACCACCAGTAGATTCCGCCTCAGCTACCCGCCTCTGCCGATGCTCGCCGTTGCCGTGTTGGCCGCCGGAAAGGGCACACGCATGAAGAGCGACCTGCCCAAGGTGCTGCAACCCCTCGCTGGGGCCACCCTGGTGGAGCGGGTGCTGGCGAGCTGCCGCAACCTCAACCCCCAGCGTCAGTTGCTGATCGTGGGGCACCAGTCGCAGCGGGTGGAGCAGTCGCTGGCAGGGCACAACGGCCTTGAGTACGTCCTGCAGCAGCCCCAGAACGGCACCGGGCACGCTGTCCAGCAGCTGCTGGAACCCCTCAGCACTTTCGAGGGGGATCTGCTGGTGCTGAACGGTGATGTCCCGCTCCTGCGCGAGGAGACGATTGCTTCACTCCTGGAGCAACATCGCTCCAGTGGTGCCGCCGTGACCCTGCTGAGCGCACGCCTCGAGAATCCCACGGGCTACGGCCGGGTGTTCGCCGATGCCGAGGGACATGTCTCCGCCATCGTGGAGCACCGGGACTGCAGCGAGGCGCAGCGCACCAACAACCTCACCAACGCCGGCATCTACTGCTTCAACTGGCGTCAACTGGCCGCCGTTCTTCCCCAACTGAACACCGATAACGACCAGGGGGAGCTCTATCTCACCGACACCGTGGCGATGTTGAAGCCGGCGATGCATCTGGAGGTGGCTGATCCCGATGAGATCAATGGCATCAACGATCGGCTCCAACTCGCCCAATGCGAAGCCGTGATTCAGGAGCGCCTGCGGCGCCACTGGATGAGCGAGGGCGTGACCTTCGTGGATCCATCGAGCTGCACCATCAGTGATGGCACCCGCTTCGGGCGGGACGTGGTGGTGGAGCCACAGTGTCACTTCCGCGGCAACACCCGCGTAGGCGATGGCTGCCGGATTGGCCCTGGCAGCTTTCTTGAGGACGCCGTGGTCGGCGAACGGGTGGAAATCCTGTATTCGGTTGTGCGCGAGGCATCCGTCGCCAGCGATTGCGCCATCGGCCCCTATGCGCAGCTGCGCCCCGGGGCGGTGTTAGCCGAAGGCTGCCGCGTCGGCAACTTTGTCGAGATCAAAAAAAGCCGCCTGGGCCGCAGCAGCAAGGTGAATCACCTCAGCTACATCGGTGATGCCGAGCTGGGGGAACAGGTCAACGTGGGGGCCGGGACCATCACCGCCAACTACGACGGCGTCAACAAGCACCGCACGGTGATTGGAGCCGGAAGCAAGACCGGTGCCAATTCAGTCCTGGTGGCACCCATCACCCTCGGAGCCAATGTGACCGTCGGGGCGGGGTCCACCCTCACCAAGGACGTACCAGCAGGGTCCCTGGCCCTGGGCCGAGCCAAACAACTGGTGAAGGAAAACTGGCAGATGCCTCAAGCCTGAGGCGAGGGCAAATCCAGCTGCCGCCGCCAGTCCTCCAGAGGGCGCTCCCAGCCCTCTTCCAACTTCTGGCCGATCAGGCATCTGGCCTTGAGCCCCATCTCAAACCCGCGGGAGAGGGCCCGAAGCAATGGCTCCAGCGGCTCGTCGTTTTGAAGGGTGCTCAGCAAGCCTCCAAAAATCAGCATCACCGCCAAGGGGGAGCGGTTCTGGGCCAGGTTGAAGGCCTGAACCCCCAACTCTCCGGGGCCGTCGACGCCGAATCCCGTGAGGACGTGCACGATGTCGTGGGTTTCGCGCAGTCGGTGGGTCACGTAATCGCGCTCAGAGCTGATCGGTGAGGGATCAATCAGGCTGTCGGGTGTGAGGCCCTGGGCCTGCAGCTGCCGGGCATACACCGCCCCAAGACTTCCCTCCGGCAGCTGAGCCAGGGCGTTCAAGTCAATGGCGGGGGGTCGCCATTGCTGGGCGATCAGCGCATGCAAGTCGGCATTGGCAAGCAGTTGAAGGCCGTGCTGGACCTGGACTCCGCCGCGCGGGT
>JAURGL010000176.1 GCA_030833825.1 Vulcanococcus sp. SFB_649D_100_25
GAGGAGCAAACGGGCCAGGGCGATCCCTTGGATCTGATGGGGGAGCAACGCATGGGGGCCTTGCATCGAGACCAAACGATCCAATCCACGTCCCAACAGGAGCTCATCGAGGGCCAGTGAACGGAGGGCCTCCTGCAACTGAGGATCACTCAGGAAGGGTCCAGCCAAGAGGAGATTCTCCCGGAGGGTGCCCGGAAAAACTCCGGCATCTTCTGGCAAATACCCCATGGCCTGTCGCAGCTGCCCAAGAGGGATCTGCCGGAGATCAGAGCCATCCAATGTGATGACCCCACTACCAGGAGAGATCTGGGCATTGATCAGGCGGAGCACTGACGATGTACCGGAGCCCTCTGGGCCGCTCAGCACCATCAGCTGACCTGGGGCAACCTTCAGGGAGAACTGAGCCAGCGTCGGCTCCTGCAGATTGTTCAAGCGCAGGGTGACGTTCTTAAACACCAGAGCGCCCCGCGGGTTCGGCAGCACCCAGCGCTGGCTGAGGCTGGTGCTCGGCTCCACCTCAGAGGCCCCCATAAAGCGGTTGAGACGCTCCAGGTTCGGCCGCATCTGGGACCAGCGGCTCAGGGCCTGGTAAGCAGTTTGAATCGGCCGGAAGACGCGCCAGACGAAGAACATCGTGGCGATCAAGGTGCCCAGCTCGATCCCGGATTTCCCTGCGATCGCGATGCCTGCTCCGGTCGCAAGCACCAAGGCACCGGTGAGCTGAGAAAACTCACCCGTCAGGATTCCGAGGAGTTGCTGGAGACGGATCGGGCCAAGGCCTTGGATCACCGATTCACTGGAAGCCTCCTCCAGGCGGCTGTACCAGCGGCGCTCCCCACCCGCGCGCTTGATATCGGCGAAGTTCTGGAGGAGATCCAGGAGCATCGGCTCCAGGTTGGAGGGGTTACGGCTCAGGGGCTGTTGAACAGCGCGGCCAGCCATCCCCACCAGATAGACCCCACCGAAGCAGACCAGCACCATCAACACCGTCAGGAGCATCAGGGGGACACTCATCACGGCGATGGCCACCAGGAAAATGGCGATGAAGGGCAGGTCCAGAGCCGCCAGGGCGACCGGTCCGGTGAGATAGGTCCGCAGACCCTGGAAACTGCGCAGGCGGTTGGCCAGGGTGAGCGGGGTGTAGCGCTCTAGCTGGGGCAAGCGGAGTAGCAACACCTTCTCCAGCACCCGGATGCTGAGCAGCAAATCGAGCTCTGCTCCCAGATCCGCCAAACGGGCTTGCCGGCGCTGGGTCAACCAGATCTGCAACAGGACAGCGCTAATGGCGAAGGGAAGCAGGAGGAACAAATCCCCGACCTGCCCGCCGGGAATCTCGATGTTGTAAACGGCGCGGATGTAAAAGGGCATCACCAGCGCCAGCAGGTTGATCAACAGCGAGATCACGTAGAGCTCAGTGATCCCACCGCGGAACCGGAGCACCTGGGCTTGGAACCACTGACGTTTTTCGCCGGCCCGCTCTGGCTCAAAACGAAACTCGTAGGCGAAATCAGTGCGATCGAGGGCCAACAAGCCCGCAAGCTGCTCTGGGGAGTGGACCAGCTGGAAGTGCCAGTTCGCTTCATCGGAGCGAAGCGCCAACGGATAGTCCAGCCGTTGCACTTCACCCTGCCGGCTCCGGCCGCTCAATGGGGTCACCGTCCAGCGGTAGCCGAGGTTGGCCAGGGTGTTGATCAGATCCACCCCATCCATCGATTGGGGGGAGCCACTGATGGCATTCCTGAGCTGTATGGCCTCACCTGGCCAGTTCAACGCCTCAAGGAGATCGGGCAGAAGGCGGGCTGAAGGGGAATCGCTCTGACGGAGGCGTTCAAACAGAGGAGGAATTTCAATCATTGCTGGACCTCCACAAGCTCACTGGCCTTCCACTGCAAGATCGGGATTGTGGCTGGGAGCGCCGGGGGCCACATCTCCAAGGCCACCAGCTTGGAGGCCCCACAGTCGATCCCCAGGAACCACTGCAATTCAGATGCCGGCAGGGCGACTTGGGAGGTATCGAGCAACAGCACGGCAGGCTGATCTAACAAGGCCGCAACCACCTGGAGTCGGAAGCGCAAACTGCGGCTCAAGGGGAAGTCTTGGTTTTCACCGATTGGCGTGTCGTAGCCACGCGGGAGAGCCTGAATCCAAGGGGAGACGCCCCACTGGTTGCAGAGCTGAGCGGCAGCAGGGCCGAGCTGATCAGAGCGAAAGCTGGTGAGATTGTCGAGCAAGGTCCCAGTGCTGAGCTGCGGATTGGGGACCAACAAGCGGAGCCGGCGACGCAACAGGGAGCGTTGATAGCTCTCGAGGGGACGCCCCGCGTAGCGCCCGTCGCGGGGGAGATCACCATCGAGACCGGTGATCGCATTGAGCAGGGCAGAGGAGCTGCTGACATCTCCGCCAACCAGGGCGAGTGAACCCTGCTCCGGAAGGGTGAATTGAGGAAGCTCAAGCGTCCCGCTGAGCGGGGGCTCCTCCCCCACAAGCAGGTTGGGCTCCTGGGGGAGTTGCTCTAGTTCCTGGTGGGCGCTGCTGGCTTGCCATTGAGCGGCTTGCTGGCCCTCGGCGGCAAACAACTTGCCCAGTGGCATGGTGACCTGACCACTCAGGAGTGTGCAGGCCGCCA
>JAURGL010000177.1 GCA_030833825.1 Vulcanococcus sp. SFB_649D_100_25
AATCGTCGGGGCTTCCAGCTGATCAGCGGATTCCTCCACCAGCTGCAGGCGAACCTTCTTGCCTCCGGCCAGTTCCCCCAGGGACACCCTCAGGGTGTTGCCACTGAGGGTTTGCAGGGCGGTCAAGAGCTCCCGTAGGTGTGGGGTGCTGCTGCCGCTCTCAACCCAGAGACGCTCCTGCAAGCCATTGAGACGGCGCCAGCTGGTGTGGAGCTTGAGCACAGCCGCCTCCAGGACCTGGGCCTGGCCAACGGCGTCGGAGAGCAGGCCCAGCGCATCGAGCCGGAGGGCCTCCTGCATGGCCTTCTCCAGGTCCAGCTCCCCCTGTTGAAACGCCCGGACCGCCAGCCCCGCCTCGGAGGCCTTGCTCAGCCAACGGGCGGTACTCGTCACATCCTTGACGCGCTCCAGCTCGGGCTCATCGCGCAGAACCTTACGGAGGTCCTCCTGCTGCTCCTCCGGGAGCTTGGCCAACTCCCGCACCAGGGGGGCGACCGCCTTGGGTGGCAGGAGGTTGTCAGCCGTTCGCTGACGAATTTCCTCCGGCAGCAGGGGACTGGTGGCAGCCATGAACTCATCGGTGAGCTGACGCACCTGCTTGCGGGTGATCTGCTGACCGTCGTTGGCCGCCTCGCCGATCATCAACTGGACCTCGGGGTCGGACTGGGCCGTTTCCATGAAGGCCCGTTTGGAGAAGTTGTTGACGCTGGCTTCCTCCAGAACCCCTTCACCGAGCATCTGATCGGCGGATTCCGCCAGCTGGATCAGGGCATAGGCCCGGGTCTTGCTGATCTCCTGCTCGCGGAGCCACTGCAGGAAGCCCGCGCCGCGCCCCTCGCCACCGCGACGCTCGCGGTCACGGACGCTCTTGAGGATTCGGCCACGCCAGATCTCGGTTTGGAGGTCAAAGCGATCGCAGATGGCCCAGGCCTCCTCAATGCGGGCCATGAACTCCATGGAGCTGATGCTGTCGCTCTCGGGATCTGGCAAGTCGAGGCTGAAGGAGGGGGCCTCGGCCATGGGGCATCGCTCGTGGGAGGTCGATGGTGCCACGTTTCGTGACGGGCGTCCTTCAGGGCCGACCAAGCCGGGTAAATTCCAACTGACAGCCACCCCTTTTTTGCGCAGCGATGGCCATCTCCCGCGGCGACAAGGTGCGCATCAAGCGTCCTGAGTCCTACTGGTTCAACGAAGTCGGAACCGTTGCATCGATCGACACCTCCGGCATCCGCTACCCCGTGGTCGTTCGCTTCGAGAAGGTGAACTACAACGGCGTGAGCGGCTCTGAGGGCGGCATCAACACCAACAACTTCTCCGAGAGCGAGCTCGAGAAGGCCTGAACCCTGATCCTGGGCTCCAAGAGAAGCCCCCAACCCCCTTCCCCGGTCTGGTGCAGGCCGGGGTTTTTTGATGGCAATGACTGCCCTGCGTGGCAGTCTGTTGGGCTGATCGATGAGCTGGCGGCGCGTGCCCGAACTGCCCGAAGTGGAAACGGTTCGCAGGGGGCTTGAACGCCAGACCACTGGGTTTGAGATTGAGCGGGTGGAGGTGCTGCGGGCGCGGGCGATTGCGGCGCCTCCGGTGCCCGCACAGTTCTGCAGCGCCCTGGAGGGCTGCCAGGTCCAGGCCTGGGAGCGACGCGGGAAATACTTGATGGCCGCCTTGAGCCGGGACGGGGGCACAGCTGGGCACTGGGGGGTCCACCTGCGGATGACGGGCCAGTTCCTCTGGATGGAGGAGGCGAAAGAGCCCTGCCGTCACACGCGAGTACGGATCTGGAACCGCAAGGGCCAGGAGCTCCGCTTTGTGGATCTGCGCAGCTTTGGCGAGATGTGGTGGGTGCCTCCAGGGGAACCGCTGGAAACTGTGATGACCGGCCTGAAGAGGCTGGGTCCCGAGCCCTTCAGTGAGGCGTTCAATCCCAGCTACCTGCGCTCAAAGCTGAAGGGATCCAACCGGCCCATCAAGACCGCCCTGCTGGACCAGGCCCTGGTCGCTGGGGTCGGGAACATCTACGCCGATGAATCCCTGTTCATGGGTCGCATCGCTCCTGAACGTCGCAGTGGCAGCCTCACAGGGACTGAGCTGAGCAGGCTGCATTCGGCCCTTGTGGAGGTCCTGACCACGAGCATCGGGGTTGGGGGCACCACCTTCAGTGACTTCCGGGACCTGAAGGGAACCAACGGGAACTACGGCAATGCCGCCTGGGTCTATCGACGCACCGGGGAACCCTGCAGGGTGTGCGGGACCCCCATCCGCCGTGACAAGTTGGGGGGGCGCAGCAGTCACTGGTGTCCCTCCTGTCAGGGTGGGTGAAGCCCATGCGCGTTGGTACCGGGATGTCCGATGCGAACACCACGGCCATGGCCAAGGCGTTAAGCAGTGCCATGGGGGAAATCCACCAGAGGGGCTGGTGCGATGGAACAGGGGGCAACTTCAGCTGCGTTCTGGGACACGAGCCCCTGAGGCTGTTGATGGCCCCCAGCGGGGTGCACAAGGGGTCAGTAGCGCCCCGTGATCTGATCCAGGTGGACGGCCAGGGGTGTGTGCTCAGCGGGCAGGGGAAGGCCAGCGCGGAGACGGCCCTGCATCTGGAGATCATCCAAACCTGTGGGGCAGGGGCCG
>JAURGL010000178.1 GCA_030833825.1 Vulcanococcus sp. SFB_649D_100_25
AAGGGCGTGGTGGGGCGTTGGTGGAGCGCCTCGATGGCTGCTTCTCCAACGTGATTGGCCTCAGCCTGCCGCTGCTGCGGCGCTGGTTATTGGCAGTGTGTTAACAGCCCTGTTGCCATTTTTCTCTGGCCGTAGCTAAGGCGAAGACAAGGCCCTCCTCACACACCTGGCCATGAAGACCTTCGCGCTTGCGGCTGCCTGCGGACTCCTTGTCGGTAGCGGACTGACCCTGAATGCCTCCGCCATGGAGCCGATTGTGCTCTCAACGGCTCTCCCCCCCGCTGACTACGGGTACTCCGGAGAGCAGGCGCACCTGGAGGCCGTCTCGGCGCGCTACAGCGTGGAGGTCCCCGATGACGCAGCCCTGCCCCTGGAGTTCAAGAAGCCATCGGGTCCCAAGGGGCACAACGTGATCAACCTGAGCTTCTAAGCAGCGCACTGGCCTGAGCACAGCCGGCAGGGATCCTGCGCAAAAAAGCCCCACTGAGATCATCAGTGGGGCCTGCAATCCGGCCGAAGCCAGCAAGGTGGGCTCAGCGCGGGGAGCCGTTGTACTCCACGTTGACAATCCGGGTCCCGTCGGGGGAGATCAGGATTCGGGTCTCCTTGGTGGCGGTTTGTTTGTTGACCTCCCAGCCCGGAGGGCCTCCGAGGAAATCAAAGAGGTACCCGTTGGCATCCGACTTCACCATGCAGTTCCCGCCACCTTTTTGGTGCATGCAGTTGGCGGTGAAGTACTTGCTCAGTCCCCCATTGATGCGCTCGGCCTCCATCCGGGCCAGGTTGGCCGCCCGGACCTGATTGAGGGACATCTCGGCGAAGGCTGGCAGGGCTGCTGCAGCACCCAGGCTCAGCAGAACGGTGAAAGCAAGGCGTCGCATGGGGGTTACTTGAAGAGGGAGTTGAGGAGATTGCCGAGGGCATGCCCGACGGCGGTCCCGGCAGCTGCTTCAGGGCTGGAGGGGGCCCGGCCTCCACTGTCTTGGGTTGCCACCAGTTTGTAGGTGTCAAAGCGGAAGATCCCGGTGTCGCCGTGGTCGACAAACTCCACCGGCCAGGTCGCCCCGAAGCCATCACTGATCACAAAACCGCTGCCCTGCTGCTTGAAGACGAAGCGGCTCCCGTTACCCAGGACCACCTCATAGCGGCTTTGTCCGTTGGCCTTCACCTGTTTGAGGGTGCAGGCACCGTCGTAGACCTTCTGCCCAGAGCGGGTCAGGCTGCAGAGTCCGGTATCCCTGGCCACCTGTTTCTGGGCCGATGCCGTGCTGCTGCCGAACAGCTGCCTGGTTAAGCCGGCTGCCACTTGGCTTTGGCTCCAGCCGTCGTTGAAGCAGGTCCGTTTGGCGATCACGCAGGCTTGACCGGTGCTCAGGCGAAAGTCGCGGCTGCCGCTTTGGCTCAGGTTGCGCGACAGGCGGTCAGCGGCATCCGCTCCGTAGGTCATCTGGGTGATCCCCACCGAGGGCCCGTAGCTGTCGTAGCAAACCGGCCCTGCGGGGTCGCAGACCACCCCGGGCTGAGGGAACGTCAAGCCCCCAGACTGACTGAGTGCTGGGCTACCTCCCCACAGCGGCATCACCGCCAAGGCCGTGATCGGGGCCCACAAGCGCTTCATCAATGGATCAAAGGAGTTGGCCTTGCGAGGCTAGGAACGGTTTTTGGTCCTGTCAGTACCGCACAAGCTCAGCAGAATGCGGGCATCTGCCGAGCCCCTGATGCACAGGCGTGTGAGCCATCGCCTCCTGCCGGTTGCCGTGGCCGCCGCCCTTGCCATGGGGATCAGGGGAGCGGCTGCAGAGCCCCATGTCCAGCCGGATCAGGCCCTTGCTGTTCTGCTTCAGCAACTGAAGGCCAAGCCGTTGGGGAGCTACGACGGCATGCGGCTGTTGCGGATCCAGGAACCCGGTGGGGGCAGCCTGACCATCAGCGTCAGCTGCGAGCGGCAGCTGTGGCGTGTGTTGAGCAGCCAACCGCTCCAGGGCCGGGCCACGTTTTATGGGGACAGCCCGTTTCTGAGTGCCGCGGGCATCCAGCGGACCTGGGTGTGCTCCGCCCCAGCGAGGGCCTTGGAGTGAGGAACTAAGGATGAATGTAACTTTCACCCCAACGCTCACGGCAAGAGCCTGGGACCTTCCCATGCTTGTGAGATGAAACCGATCCGATCCCTCACGACTGTTCTGCTTGTTGGGTCAGTTTTCCCTTCCTTGATCGGCTCAGCTTTCGCTAGAGCACAGACCCTGGCATGCCCCGATGCCCTTAGTACGGTTGAGATGTCGCTCTGTGTTGGCAAGCTCCTTGAGCAGAAGGACAAACAACTGTCCATCGCCATGCAGAAGGTCGCAGCCGATGCGGCGGCTGTGCCGGGAGGGCAGTTCCCCACCATCTGGAAGGACAGTCTCACCGGCTTCTTCAAAACCTCCGCTGATCCTGAGGACCAGGTAGCCGCCTTTCAGCAGGCTCGGCGCAATGCCTGCGTGTTCATGAATTCCCTGGCGGTGCAGGGGACCGGTTTCGGGATCTTCGTCAGCAACTGCGAGATCCGCCTGACCGATGCCCTGCTGCAATCGCTGAACTAACGGCTCGGATCAGTAGGCGTTTCATTCAGGA
>JAURGL010000179.1 GCA_030833825.1 Vulcanococcus sp. SFB_649D_100_25
GAGATCCGCAAGTGCCGCATCGAGGCCGTCGAGGCCAACGGTGTTGGAATGCAACGGATCGAGTTGGATTCGCCCATCGGCGATCAGGCCCATCGAAAAGCGGGAGATGAGGCGCTCCTGCAACCGCGGGATCTGCGATGGAGGTCGATCGCTGGCGATCACGATCTGACGCCCCGCCTCGTGCAAGGCGTTGAAGGTGTGGAAGAACTCTTCCTGGGTGTATTCCTTGCCCTCAATGAACTGGATGTCATCCACCAGGATCAGATCGGCGGCCCGGTAGCGGTCGCGGAACTTCTGCATCCCGTCCTTGCGGATGGCCTGAATCAGGTCGTTGGTGAAGGTTTCGGTGCTGACGTAGGCGACCCGGGCCTCGGGGTCGATCTCGAGGCGGTAGTGCCCGATCGCCTGCATCAGGTGGGTCTTGCCCAGACCCACGCCGCCGCAGATGAACAGGGGATTGAACTCCCGGCCAGGGGCCTCAGCCACCGCCAGGGCCGCCGCATGGGCCATCCGGCTGTTGGGGCCCACCACAAAGCGGTTGAACACGTACCGGGGGTTGAGCCCCGGGGCGAGTTTGCGGGGGGTCTCACCGGTGGCCGTGCGCTGCAGGGTGGCCGTGGCCGTTGAGGAGGCACTGCCCGCCGAGGACGAATCCCCCACGGCCGCCGCGGTGGTGGGGGGCTGCCCGTTGAGGGTGATCCCCTGGGCGGACTCACCGCCGGCCTCAACGCTGACCGCGATCGCGCGTCCCGCCAGCTCGCTGGCCACCGTGGCAATGGTGCTCAGGTAGTTCTTGCGCAGCCAGCCGCAGGCGAAGGTGTTCGGGGCCAGCAACTTGAGTTCACTGCCCTCGAGGGCAACGCACCGGGCGGGACGGATCCAGGTCTCGAAGGTGGGTTTGGAGAGATTTCCCTGCAGCGCCTCTTGAACCTGACGCCACAGCGTTTCCCCCTGCTGCACCGTCAGATCACCCGCTTGGGGCCTGAATATAGGGGTGGTCGCCAACAAGAGATGTCTTGCATGATGCGGCTGACAACCTGCCCACAGCCCCTCGCGGCATGACTGTTCAGATGCATCGGTTCCAGCCAGGCCTCGTGCTCGGAGTTCTGCTGGCGGGGACAACGCTGTCGGGCTGCAGCAACGGCTGGATCCGCTTGCCAGGGCTACCGGGAGGCTCCGGGGCCGATCCCAGCCAGGTGAGCGACGCCCCACCGTCGGCGGCCCTGCAGGGCAGCAAGAACTTTGTGGTGAGTGCGGTCGACAAGGTGGGGCCAGCCGTGGTCCGCATCGACACGGTGCGCCGGGTGGTGAATCCCCTCGGTGGCCTGTTCGGCAGTGGGCCGTCGATTCAGCAGCAGCAGGGTCAGGGATCGGGCTTCATCACCCGCTCCGACGGGGTGGTGCTGACCAATGCCCATGTGGTGGAGGGCGCCAATGAAGTGGGGGTCACCCTGCCGGATGGGCGGAACTTCAAAGGGAAGGTGCTCGGCTCTGACCCCATCAGTGATGTGGCCGTGGTGAAGGTGGCGGCGGCGGGGTTACCCGTGGCCCCCCTGGGCAACTCCGACAATGTCCGCCCCGGGGAGTGGGCCATTGCCATCGGCAACCCCCTGGGGCTGAACAACACGGTGACCCTGGGGATCATCAGTGCGGTCCAACGCACCAACGCCCTCGGGGAAGGGCAGCGGGTGCCCTACATCCAGACCGATGCCGCCGTGAACCCCGGCAACAGCGGTGGTCCCCTGATCAACGACCGGGGTCAGGTGATCGGGATCAACACCGCGATCCGGCAGGCCCCCGGGGCGGGATTGAGCTTCGCGATCCCGATCAACCTGGGACGTCAGATCGCTGCCCAGATTCTCGACAAGGGGCGGGCCTCCCATCCCTACATCGGGGTCCGCCTGCAGGCCCTCACTCCCCAACTGGCGCGGGAGGTGAATTCCACCAATGCCGAGTGCAAGCTGCCTGAGACCCGCGGCGTGGTGGTGGTGGAGGTGATCCCCAACAGTCCCGCCGCCAAGGCGGGCTTACGACCCTGCGACCTGATCGAAGCGGTGGGTGGCACCGAGGTGAAGGATCCCTCGGCGGTCCAGGTGGCCGTGGACCAGGGGCGGGTGGGGCAGGGCCTGCCGATCGTGCTGCAGCGGAGCGGCCGTCAGATCAACCTGCAGGTGAAACCGGCGGAGCTGCCACGGCAGGACTAATCCCTTGAGGCGGCAACGGCTGGTGGTGATGGCCCGCTGGGCGGCGCCAGGGCGCTGCAAGTCACGCCTGGCCGCCAGCTGCGGATCCAGGGTCCGGGCAGCGGGGATGCAGAAGCAGCTCAGCTGGCACACGATCCGCACGGCGGCCCTCGGGGCCCGGCAGGCCAACGCGCAACTCCTGATGGCGGCCGCAGGCCTTGGCCCCAGGGCCCTGCGACGTTGGCAGCAGCAGCTGGAGATCCGGCATCCCCCGCTTCAGCTGGGCCTCCAGGGCGGCGGGAACCTCGGCTGCCGCATGCAACGGCAACTGCAGCGAGGCTTCGCCGCGGGTTGCCA